>NZ_JBFODE010000040.1:0-73986 GCF_040908155.1 Aeromonas sp. R6-2
CATGCGAGAGTAGGACACTGCCAGGCACCCAATTTGAAGATAAAAAGACCATCTCGTTTGAGATGGTCTTTTTGCATTTGCAGTTTTGAAAGGCTGTCGAGACAACAAGAGGCTATCCCACCCGGGATGGCCTCTTTCTCTTTGGGGTTTGCTCACTCTCACCGAGCGACCGCGAGCTCGGCAGGCCCTGGTTCTCCATCCGCGCCTCACGGCGTGTTCACGGCGAGCGGCAGCACCATGCTCACCAGGTTATCCTCCATCGACACCTCTACCTTGAACCCGACCTTGCGCGCCAGGGTGACCATGCCCCGATTGCTTGGCATGGTAACCGTCTATCCGGTGTCGATATTGCCACACTGTTATGCCTTGTGAGCCTTATCTGCCGAGGAGGTATCTCTGATGTCGCAGCCCGATGAGTGGCCGAGCTGTCTGCGACAGTCTGGGATCACAAATCGTGGTGCGCTATCCGAAGGCAGGCTTCGGATAAGGGTATCGTTGAAGGCCTCTTCCATTACCTGTATCGGGCGCAAGCTCTCCTGTCAGCGATCACGCTGCAGACGCGGGAGTCGCAGCAGCGGTAACTGATAGAAGAGCAGGGCGCTCAGCACCAAGGCAACGCCGGCCAGCTTGAGTGCGCCCAGGGGTTCCTGATAGATGAGTACGCTCAGGACCAGGGTCCAGACAGGCTCAAGCAGCATCAGCAGGGCTGCGTGAGCCGTACTCATCTGCCGTAAGGCCAGGGTGAGCAGCAGATAGCGCAGAGTGGTGGCGAGCAGCACGCTGGCCGCAAACCAGCCCCATATTCCGGTGCTGATGGTGGCAGGCCATGATTCGGTTAGCAGGGAGAGCAGAGTGCCGAGCAGACCCGTGATCGCCAGTTGAATACAGGTGAGCCAGGTGGGGGGAATCGATTGGGCGAAGTGGCGATGTACAGCCAGCTGAGTACCCAGCATGGTGGCCGCAGCCAGAAACCAGAGCAAGGAGAGAGAGACCCCCCACTGAGTGCTTCGGGAGAGCAGGATCAGGCCGGCGATGGCGAGTGGCAGCGTGGCCCAATAGCGTCGCCCCGGGCGAGTCTGGAAGGCAGCCCAGGCGGCCAGAGGTGCCATCAGGGTTGCGATGCTCATGATAAAGGCGCCGCTCCCCAGTGCGTCGCTCTGGCTGATGGCGGTCACCCATAGCAGCAGGCTGCACCCCATCAGCACACCACAGGCGGCGGCCCGCAACAGGGCTCCTCTGGACAGGGTCCCCTCGCGCCGCCAAGCCAGAGGAAGCAGCAGCAGAGAGGCCAACAGAAAGCGGCTGCCGATAAAGGCTGCGGGGGGGAGTTCGCTGATCGCCTCCTTTGAGAAGAGCCAGCCGGCCGCGGCCAGCAGTGTGGTGAGCAGCATCAGGAGGAGGGGGAGGCGAGACATGAGGCATCCGTGGTGATCGGGTGAAGTGAAGAGGATAAAGAAAAGAGGCCCGTTCTGGCTAGGGGCGTCGCATGGTGGCGCGGGATCGCCGACACAGGTGCCTACACAAAATAGTGGGCAATATCGAGGTAGCGCTGGCGGATGTGCTCGATGAGCAGCCTTATCTTGCGCGGTGGCTGGCGGGTGAAGGGGTAGACGGCGTAGATCCCGAGTTTCTTGCCCACCCGGTCCGGAAACAAGTCCACCAGATCGCCGTTCATCAGGTCGTGATAGACGAGGCAGCGTGGCACATAGACGATGCCGCGCCCTCCCAGCGCCGCCTTGCGCAAAGCGCCGGCGTTGTCGGTGGAGAAGCTCCCCGACACCGACAACAGATAGTTGCCCTCTTTTCCCTTGAAGGCCCACTCCGAGGCCCCGGTGCTCTGGTAGGCGTAGCGCAGGCAGTTGTGGGTGAGCAAATCCGACGGCTCGCGCGGCGCCCCGAAGCGGCGCACGTAGGCGGGGGCGGCGCAGATCACCCATTGGGAGTCGAGGATGTGGCGGGCAATCAGGCTCGAGTCATCCAGATAGCCGGTGCGAATGACCAGATCGAACCCCTCTTCCACCAGGTTGACGAAGCGGTTGTCCAGTGACATCTCCACCGTGAGCCCGGGGTGCTGCTGGCAAAAATCGGCCACGGCGTCGGCGAGCAAGAGCTCCCCCGAGATGGTGGGCACCGACATCCGCACATGACCGCTCACCTTTTCACCAAAACCCGCTACCGCATCGAAGGCGTCCAGTGCGGCGGCCTTCACATTTTTGGCACCCTGATAGAGCTCCTTGCCCGCCTCGCTTAAGGTCAGCCGGCGGGTGGTGCGATAGAGCAGTTGCACTCCGAGCTCTTCCTCCAGACGCCCGATGCGCTTGCTAACCACTGAATTTGTCAGGGAATTTTGTTCGGCCACCTTGCTGAAGGAGCCGGCCTCCACCACCTGGGCGAAGAGAATGAGGTCGTCGGTACTGGCCATATTTATCGATTTTTGGAACGAATGTTGTTCATTATTTCCATATATCGCGAAAAAGGAACAGGGTAAGGTCACGTTCGGTTAACAAAATGACAACAAGGTGCATCCTGCACCGCTCGGACAAGGACGCAATGATGACAGACACCCTGTTGGCCCTGGTGGCCTTCTCGCCGATCGTGGTGGCCGCCGTGCTGCTGGTCGGCCTCAACTGGCCCGCAAAGCGCGCCATGCCCATCGCCTTTATCCTGACCGTATTCATCGCCCTGTGGGGCTGGCAGATGAGCCCGACCCGGGTGCTCGCCTCCACCCTGCAGGGGCTTATCATCACGGTGACCGTGCTCTGGATAGTGTTCGGCGCCATCCTGATGCTCAACACCCTGAAACACACAGGTGCCATCAGCGCCATTCGCGGCGGTTTCACCAATATCTCGCCGGATCGGCGCATCCAGGCCATCATCATCGCCTGGTGCTTCGGCGCCTTTATCGAGGGAGCCTCGGGGTTTGGCACCCCGGCCGCCATCGCCGCCCCCCTGCTGGTGGCCATCGGCTTTCCTGCGCTGGCCGCCGTGCTGCTTGGCATGATGATCCAGTCCACCCCGGTCTCCTTCGGTGCGGTGGGTACCCCCATCCTGGTGGGGATCAACAAGGGGCTGGATAACCAGGCCATCGGCCACACCTTAAGCGCCGGCGGCAGCAGCTGGGACATCTACCTGCAACAGGTGACCACCAACGTGGCCCTCATCCACGCCACCGTCGGCACCCTGATGCCGGTGCTGATGGTGATGATGCTGACCCGCTTCTTTGGCCGCAACCGCAGCTGGACCGAGGGGCTCTCCATCCTGCCCTTCGCGATTTTCGCGGGGCTCGCCTTCACCGTGCCCTATGCCCTCACCGGCATGCTGCTCGGCCCCGAGTTCCCGTCCCTTATCGGCGGCCTGGTGGGGCTGGCCCTGGTGGTGACGGCGGCACGCCATGGTTTTCTGGTGCCCAAGAACAGCTGGGATTTCGCCCCCGAGCAGGAGTGGCCCGCCGAGTGGCTGGGATCCCTCAAGCTCGATCTCAAAGAGGCCGCCGGCCGCCCCATGTCGCTCATGCTGGCTTGGCTCCCCTATGTGGCGCTGGCCCTCCTGCTGGTGGCGAGCCGGGTGAGCCCGGAGTTCAAGGCAAGCCTGTTGTCGGTGAGCCTCGCTTTTACCGATCTGCTGGGGGAGAAGGGGGTGAGTGCCTCCATTGAGCCGCTCTACCTGCCGGGGGGCCTGCTGGTGCTCTGCGCCCTGCTCGCCACCCTCATTCAGGCCCGCGCCCTGGCCCCCCTCGGCCGCGCCGTGAGCGAGTCGAGCCGCACCCTGATCGGCGCCGGCTTCGTGCTGATTTTCACCGTGCCCATGGTGCGCATCTTCATCAACTCCGGCGTCAACGGGGGGGATCTCGCCAGCATGCCGGTGACCACCGCCAACTTTGCCGCAGGGCTGGTGGGGGAGTTCTTCCCGGCGCTCAGCGCCACCATAGGCGCGCTGGGGGCCTTTATCGCCGGCTCCAACACGGTGTCGAACATGATGTTTAGCCAGTTCCAGTTCGAGGTGGCCCAGACCCTGGGGGTCTCCACCGCCGCCATGCTGGCGCTGCAGGCCGTTGGCGCGGCGGCTGGCAACATGATCGCCATTCACAACGTGGTGGCGGCCTCGGCCACCGTGGGTCTCTTGGGCCGCGAGGGGGCGACATTGCGCAAGACCGCGCTGCCGACCCTCTACTACCTGCTGGCCAGCGGCCTTATCGGGTTGGCGCTCATGTACAGCTTCCACGTCTCGGACGCACTGCTGCAGTTGAAGTAAAGGAGAGCAAGTGATGAAGGTAATGCGGGTCTATCCGGCCAAGCCGGCCGATGTCTATCTCTACGCCACCTGTCTGGTGGACCTGTTCGACCCGGTGGCGGGAATCGATGCCATCGCCCTGATCGAGCGGGAAGGGATAAGGGTGCACTTTGTCGAGAAACAGACCTGCTGTGGCCAGCCGGCCTACACCTCGGGTCATGAGGAGGAGGCGCGCCAGGTGGCGCAAAGCCAGATGGCGCTCTTCCCCGAGCCCTGGCCCGTGGTGGTGTTGTCGGGCTCCTGCGGCGGCATGATGCACCATCACTATGCTCGCCTCTTCCCGGAGAGCCCCGAGGTGGCGGCGTTTTGCGAGCGGGTGTTCGAGCTCACCGAGTTTCTGGCCCGGGTCTGCCGGGTGCGCTGGCGCACGGTGGGGGAGGCGAGCATCGTCATGCACACCTCCTGCTCGGCCCGGCGCGAGATGCAGGTGCACACCACGGCCCGCAGCCTGCTGGGGCAACTGGGCGGCGTCACCTTGCATGAACAGGCCTACGAGAGCGAGTGCTGCGGCTTTGGCGGCACCTTCTCGGTGCGCCATCCCCACATCAGCCAGGCCATGGTGGAGGACAAGACCCGCCACCTGCTGGCCACCGGTGCCGACACCCTGGTGAGCGCCGACTGGGGGTGCCTCTTGAACATCAAGGGATCCCTGGCCTATCAGGGCAAGACGCTCCCTGCCACCCATCTGGCGAGCTTCCTGCTCGCCCATAGCGAGCCGGTAGCTCAGTGTTTGCAAGCGCAAAAACAGGGGGCCCATCATGAGTGAGCACGCCAAGTATTCGCCGCGCCGCTTCCATCCCCAGGCCGAGGCGGCCCTGGCCGACCCCGTGCTGCGCCAGAACTTTCGCGGCGCCATGGATTACCTGCGCGCCAAGCGTCGGGATGCCTTCGCCGACCCGCGGGAAGAGTCGGCGGTGCGCGATGCGGCCGAGCAGATCCGTCAGCGCTGCCTCTCGCGCCTGCCGGATCTTTTGGAGCAGCTCGAAGCCAACTGCGAGCGCAACGGCATCCAAGTGCACTGGGCCCAGACGCCGGCCGAGGCCAACGCCATCATCCTTCGCATCGCCCAAAAGCATGGGGTGAGTTCCATCGTCAAGGGCAAGTCCATGGTGAGCGAGGAGGTGGGTTTCAATCACGAGATGGCGCGCCACGGCATCCGCTGCCTTGAGAGCGATATGGGGGAGTTTATCGTCCAGCTCGACGGCGATACCCCGTCCCACATCATCATGCCCGCCATTCACAAGAACAAGCAGGAGGTGAGTGACACCTTCGCCCATAACCTCGAAGGCTTTACCCCCACCACCGATGTGGACACCCTGATCCAGACCGGGCGGCGGGCCCTGCGCGAAGCGTTTCGCCGCGCCGGCATGGGGCTCTCCGGCGTCAACTTCGCGGTGGCGGAGACCGGCAGCCTCTGTCTCGTCGAGAACGAGGGCAACGGGCGCATGTGCACCACTGTGCCAAAAGTGCACGTGGCCATCACCGGCATCGAGAAGGTGGTGGAGTTCCTCTCCGACGTGCCGCCCCTTTACAGCGCCCTGACCCGCTCGGCCACCGGCCAGGCCATCACCACCTATTTCAACGTCATCAGCGGCCCGCGCCGGGCAGGGGAGCTGGATGGCCCGGACGAGGTGCACCTGGTGCTGCTCGACAACGGCCGCAGCCAGGCTTACCGGGACGAAGAGCTGCGAAAAACCCTGCAGTGCATCCGCTGCGGCGCCTGCATGAACCACTGTCCGGTCTACACCCGCATCGGCGGCCACGCCTACGGCACCATCTACCCAGGCCCCATCGGCAAGATAGTCTCCCCCCATCTGCTGGGGCTGGAAAGCACCCAGGATCTGGTGACTGCCTCCAGCCTGTGCGGTGCCTGCGGCGAGGTGTGCCCGGTGCGCATTCCCATCCCCGACCTGTTGCAGCGCCTGCGCCGGGAGGCCAAGCACGACGCCCTGCCTGGCCACGAGCCGCTGGCGGGGCAGGGGGCGGCCAAAAGCCGGCTCGAGACCCTGGCCATGCAGGGCTTTGCCTTTGCCGCCACCCACCCGCGCCTCTATCACGCCGCAACCGGGGTGGCCGGTCGCCTGCGGGGGCTGATGCCTAAACACTTGGGTCCCTGGACCCAGTGCCGCGAGGCCCCCAAACCCGCCCCCCAGAGCCTGCACGCCCTGCTGCGCCAGAAGAAAAAGGAGTCTTGAGATGTCGAGCAAAGAGGCCATATTAAGCCGCCTGCGCGGCGCCGCCACCCCCATGGCCCACGCACCGCACGGCTGGCAGCCCTGGCGCGGGGAAGATGACGGCGCACGGCGCGAGCGCTTCCTTGCCGGGATCAGCGCCAGCCACGCCGAGATCCTCACCGTCAAGGAGGCTCATCTAGCCCGGGATCTGGCCGCCTGGCTGGATGGCGAAGCAATAACGCATCTTGCCTGTGGCCAGGGCGGCCGCTGGCAAGCCGACGTCGCGACCGCCTGCGCCGGGCGATCTGTGTTGACCCCGGCGGGGGAGTTCGCCGGCTGGAAAGACGAGCTGTTTGATGCCTGTCAGGCGGGCATCACCCACTGCGCGGGGGCCATCGCCGATACCGGCACCCTGGTGTTGCTGCCGGATGGCGGTGAGCCGCGCACCTTGTCCCTGGTCCCCCCCTGCCATATCGCCCTGCTGGCGGCCTCCACCATAACCGACAACCTGGCGGGGCTGGTGGCGGCCGGGCGCTGGCAGCAGGCCATGCCCACCAACCTGCTGCTGGTCTCCGGCCCCTCCAAGACCGCCGATATCCAGCAGACCCTGGCCTACGGTGCCCATGGCCCGAGTCGCCTCTTGGTGGTGCTGGTGGAGGATTGCTGATGCGCTGGAATGAATTTGACGCCGCCGTGCTCTCGCGCATCCCGCCAGAGCGGCTGGTGAGCGACCCGGATCTTCGGCTGGCCCACGGCACGGACGCCAGCTTCTACCGGCTGGTGCCCGAGCGCATCGTACGCCTCGACTCCCTCGATGAAGTGCGCTTTGTGCTGGCGGTGTGCCGCGAATTGCACCTGCCGTGCACCTTTCGCGCCGCCGGCACCAGCCTCTCGGGCCAGGCCCTGAGCGATTCGGTGCTCATCACCCTGACCGACAGCTGGCGCGGCCACCGCATTCTGGACGAGGGGGCCCGCATTGCCCTGCAACCCGGGGTGATCGGCGCCGATGCCAACCGCTATCTGGCGCCTCTGGGGCGCAAGATTGGGCCGGATCCTGCCTCCATCAACGCCTGCAAGCTGGGCGGCATCGCCGCCAACAACGCGAGCGGCATGTGCTGCGGCACTGCCCAGAGCAGCTATCACACCCTGCACGCCATGACCTTGCTGCTGGCCGATGGCACCGTGCTGGAGAGCAGTGACCCCCACAGCCGCGCCGCCTTGGCGGCCAAGCGCCCGGAGCTGCTCTCGGGGCTTGCCGCCTTGCGCGCCGAGGTGCTGGCGAACGCCGAGCTTGCCGCCAAAATTCGTCACAAGTACCGGCTCAAGAACACCACCGGCTACGCCATCAATGCCCTGCTCGACCATGATGACCCCGTCGATATCCTCACCCACCTGATGATTGGTTCGGAAGGGACCCTCGGCTTTATCGCCGAGGTGGTGCTCGATACCGTGCCCGAATTCCTCCACAAGGCCTCGGCCCTGCTGGTGTTTCGGGACGCCGAGCAGGCGTGTCTGGCCACCTCGCGCCTTAAAAGTGCGCCGGTGGCGGCGGTGGAGCTGATGGATGGGCGCTCCCTACGCTCGGTGGCTGGCAAGCCCGGCCTGCCGGACTTTATCAAGACGCTGGATCTGGCTGCCTGCGCCCTGCTTGTGGAGGTGCATGGGGAATCGAAAGAGGCGCTGGTGGATCGCTGCGAGCAGGTGACGGCCATGGCGGCCGAGTTCGCCCAGGTCGCCTCGGTGCCTTTTACTACCGACAGCGCTGGGCTCTGGGCCATTCGCAAGGGGCTCTTCCCGGCGGTGGGGGCGGTGCGCACCACAGGCACCACCGTCATCATCGAGGATGTCGCCTTTCCCATCGAACGTCTGGCGGAGGGGGTGGCGGGGTTGCAAGCCCTGTTCGATCGCTTCGAATACGATGAAGCCATCATCTTCGGCCACGCGCTGGAGGGGAACCTGCACTTCGTCTTTACCCAGGGGTTCGAGGATCCGGCGCAGGTGGCCCGCTACGGCGCCTTTATGGATGCGGTAGCGGAGCTCGTCGCGGTGCGCTTTGGCGGGTCGCTCAAGGCCGAGCACGGCACCGGCCGCAACATGGCCCCCTATGTGGAGCTGGAATGGGGGCCGGAGGGGATGGCGCTGATGCGCCGCATCAAGGCGCTGCTGGACCCCGACGGCCTGCTCAATCCCGGCGTCATCATCAATGACGACCCCAAGGCCCACCTGGCCCACCTCAAACCCATGCCGGCGAGCGATGCCATCGTCGATCCGTGCATCGAGTGCGGCTTTTGCGAGGCGGTCTGCCCCTCGCGCACCCTGTCGCTGTCGCCACGCCAGCGCATCGTGCTCTATCGTGAACTGGCCCGCCGCAATCGTGCCGATGAGCCCTCCAACCAGCTGGCCCGGCTGTTTGACTATCAGGGCATCGACACCTGCGCCGCCACCGGGCTCTGCGCCGATCGCTGCCCGGTGGGCATCAACACCGGAGCGCTCATCAAGAAGCTGCGCTCTGACAAGTACCAGCGCTTCGTGCCCATCGCCCGCTGGAGCGCCGATCACTTCGCCGGGGTCACTCGCTCGGCCCGCGGGGCCCTCGGCCTCAAAGGGATTGCCGGCAAGCTGCTCGGTGACAAGGCGTTGGCAGGATTGGTGAACGGGGTTCGCCATCTGAGCGGCCAGCGCACGCCCGCCTGGCTGCCGACACTGCCGGGGCCGAGCCGCTATCGGTGGCCGCCAGGGGAGGGGGGCAATGACGAAGCGAGGGATCGCGCCGTGGTTTATCTGCCTTCCTGCGCCAGCCGGGTATTCGGCCAGCAGGAGGAGGCCCCGTCACTGCCACAGGTGGTGCAGTCCCTGCTCAATAAAGCGGGCTGCCGGGTCATAGTGCCGACTGGTATTGAGGGGCTCTGCTGCGGCATGCCCTATGACAGCAAGGGGATGAGTGAGGTAGCGGAAGCCAAGCGTGCTGATCTGGCCGAGGCCCTGTGGCAGGCAAGCGAGCAGGGGCGCTGGCCCGCGCTGCTCGATACCAGCCCCTGCGTGCAGCGGCTGCTCTCGGGGGAGCTCGGCAAGGGCCTTCGGGTGTTCGAGCCCTCCGCCTTTGTGCTGGAACACCTGCTGCCCCACCTTGAGCTGACCCCCATCGATGAGACTGTGATGCTCCATATCACCTGCAGCAGCCGGCGCATGGGGCTGGGGGAGGCGATGCTCAGCGTCGCCCGCGCCTGCGCCCGGGAGGTGATCGTGCCTGAGCATATCCAGTGCTGCGGCTTTGCCGGCGACAAGGGGCTGATGACCCCGGAGCTCAACGCCGCCGCACTCGCCAGCCTGCCCGCCCAGGTCCCCAGCGATTGCCGCCAGGGCTTTAGCAATAGCCGCACCTGCGAGATGGGGCTTAGCCAGCACGCCGGCATTCCCTATCACAGCATCCTCTATCTGGTGGATCAGGCGGCGAGATAAATAAAACCCGGCCGAATATACTCGGCCGGGGTTATTCGTTGCCAGGGTTAGGTATGACGCGGCTATTTTGCAGCTGACAGCCGCCTTGAGTGCATCAGTTGGGCGAGTGGAGGCGGCAAGAGCAGCTGGGCGCGAGCGAGCGAGGGAGGGGGCAGCGGCATACGTTGGAAAGGTAGCAACCAAGCGAGAAACAGGCCAAGGGGCTGAGCCGGGAGGATTGCCACCTTGCTGAGGGACTGTGGTGAATCGATAACGAAAAAGGCACTCTCATATAAATGAAAGTGCCTTTGTTTTTCAATGTTTTGGCTATTGAAGCTTAGTTCATGCCGTAGCGCTTGAGCTTCTTGCGCAGGGTACCACGGTTGATGCCCATCATGATGGCAGCACGAGTCTGGTTGCCACGGGTGTACTGCATGATCACGTCCAGCATGGGAGCCTCGACTTCGGAGAGGACCATATCGTACAGTTCCACCACTTCTTGACCATTCAACTGGGCCAGGTAGTTACGCAGGGCCTGTTGCACAGAGTCACGCAGAGGGCGCTGGGTCGGCTCGGCGGCGTGATTGTGAGTGGTCGTTACCAATGCATCAGAAGTCAGGGTTTGTTCGAACATATTCGGTCGGCTCTTATGTTATGCGTTAACCTAATCCATCGAAATACGCTTCAAGTGCCTCAAGTTGTGCCGTGGCACATTCCAGGCCATTGAAGCGCCTACGGAATTCTCGGCCCGTCTCATCCCCGTCCAGATACCATCCCACGTGCTTGCGAGCGATACGTGCCCCCAGATACTCACCGTAGAAACGGTGCAGGTTGGCGACGTGCTCCAGCATCAGGGCCCTGACCTCATCCCGCGGCGGCGGAGGCAGAAGGGTACCTGTGGCCAGGTAGTGACGGATTTCCCGGAAAATCCAGGGTCGTCCTTGTGCAGCTCGGCCGATCATCACGGCATCGGCACCGGTATAGTCGAGGACATACCGGGCCTTCTCCGGACTGTTGATGTCGCCATTGGCGACAACAGGAATCGATACGGCCTGCTTAATCGCCCTGATGGTGTCGTACTCCGCCTCCCCTTTATAGAGGCAGGCGCGGGTGCGACCATGCACGGCAAGGGCCTTGATACCGCAATCTTCGGCGATTCGGGCGATCTCCACGCCATTGCGGTTATCCGGATCCCATCCTGTGCGGATCTTCAAGGTGACAGGCACCTCTACTGCATCGACCACGGCCCGGCAGATGGCTCTGACCTGGACTGGGTCGCGCAGCAGGGCTGAGCCTGCCAGCTTCTTATTCACTTTCTTCGCCGGGCAACCCATGTTGATGTCGACGATCTGCGCCCCGTGCTCTACGTTGTAGCGGGCCGCATACGCCATCATCTCCGGATCGGCACCGGCAATCTGTACCGAACGGATACCACCTTCCGCAGCATGATCCATCCGCATCCGGGTCTTCTGGGAATCCCAGACATCCGGATTGGCCAACAACATCTCGGACACCGCCATCCCGGCACCCAGGCGCAAGCAAAGCTCGCGAAATGGACGGTCAGTAACACCGGCCATGGGAGCGACGATCAGGGGGGTATCAAGCGTGTGGGGACCTATCTGCATTACTACGGTTACCATCGGCTTAGGGCGGCGTATATTACGCATTTTTTAGGCAGGAGAAAAGGTTAGTATTTGAGCGTCAGGCAACTTTTTTTCGGAAAAAAATGGCCTCCAAGGCTTGCAAAATCTGGATAGCTTGCAAATCAGCCAATTGATGCCGACCCGCGCCGAATGAGGGGCGAGTCAATTGTCTTTTTCTGTCTGGCGCACCTTTGCGCTATCATACGGCGCTTGTGCAGAGCAAAAGCTCTAGTCAATTTATTAACATCTACAGGGTGACCATGACAGCACGGATTATCGGGATAGGGGGCGCACTGCTGTGCTGTCTTCTGTCGGTCAGGGTAGGGGCCGCAGAGGTGACGTTTGCCGAGGCGTGGAGCCGTCTGCTGCAGCAGGACGAGGGACTCGCCGCCGAGCGGGAGGGGGTGTCGCGGGCACAGGCCATGCGCGAGGCCGCCAGGGATCTCTATCTGCCGAAGATTGACGTGGGGGCGAGCTACACCCGCCTCGACCAGCCGGTGGAGATGGACATGCTCGATCTCAACCCCATGGCAGGCAAGCGGGATCTGATCCTCGCCCTGGGGCGGCTGTTCGGGGTCGGCGCCAGCTCCTTTGTGACCCCTCTGACCGAGCAGAACGTGGTGACCAGTTCGGTCAAGATGCTCTGGCCCCTCTTCGTCGGCGGGCGCATCGATGCGGCCCAGGACATCCGCGAGGCTCAGGTGAACGAGGCGCGTGAGCTGCTGGCCATCAAGCAGCAGGCCAGCTTCGAGAATCTCTCCCAGACCTATTTCGGCGTGGTGCTGGCGCGCCAGGTGGTGCAGACCCGCCAGGAGATAGAGCAGGGATTGGCTCACCACTACGATCACGCCAGAAAGCTCGAGGCCCAGGGGCAGATCGCCCGGGTCGAGCTGCTCTCCGCCCAGTCGGCCCTGGATCGCGCCCGCATCGAGACCCAGAAGGCGCGCCGCAGCCTGGAGATCGCCGAGCTGGCCCTGTCGCGGCTCATCAAGCTCGATGGCGCCGAACCGAGCAACCCCCTCTTCGTCAACCAGCAGACCCCGCCGCTCGCTCCCCTGGTGACCCAGACCCTGGCGGTTCACCCCGGTCTCAAGATGCTGATGGCCAAGCGCGAGCAGGCCAAGGGGCTGATCCGGGTCGAGCAGGGTAAGTATGCCCCCGAGGTGTTTCTCTACGGTAACTACAACCTCTACGAGCAGGATACCCTGGCGGCCAAGATGGCACCGGACTGGCTGGTGGGGGTCGGGGTCTCATTGCCCCTGGTGAGCCGTGACGGTCGCTCCGAGATGGTGGCCGCCGCCAAGAGTGCCGAGCTGCAGGTCAACCATCTGGAGGCCAAGACTCGCCGCGACCTCGAGCTCTTGGTGGAGAAAACCTGGCGCGAGGCAGGTCAGGCGCTGGAGGAGTACCAATCCCTCTCCTCGACCCAGCAGTTGGCCGAGGAGAACGTCAAGCTGCGCGACAAGGCCTTCGGTCAGGGGCTCTCCACCTCACTGGATGTGGTGGATGCCCGTAACCAGCTGGCCGGGGTCAAGACCCAGCGCGCCGCCGCCGCCTATCAATACGTGGTCTCACTGGCGCGCCTGATGGCCCTGGGTGGCGAGACCGATCAGTTCAGACACTACCAGCAAGAGCAGGGCATAGAGGTGACCCAATGAGTGCGTTGAAGCAGAGCATGAATTCCAAGCGACCCCTGATCCTGCTCGGGGTCCTGATGCTGGCCGTCACCTGGCTGGGCTGGCGCTTCTGGCTTGCCTACCAGCCCGAGCCGGTGCGACTGCAGGGCCAGATAGAGGCCCAGCAGTACTCGGTCTCCTCCAAGGTGCCGGGTCGTATCGACGAGGTGCTGGTGCACAAGGGGCAAAAACTCAAGGCCGGGGATCTGGTCTTCACCCTGGCCAGCCCCGAGATCGAGGCCAAATTGACCCAGGCCAAGGCCGGCGAGGCGGCGGCCGATGCCCTGGCCCAGCAGGCCGAGAAGGGGGCGCGTGCCCAGCAGATCGCCGCGGCCAAGGATCAGTGGCAAAAGGCCAAGGCGGCCGCCGAGCTGCGCGGCAAGACCTATCAGCGGGTGGCCAGTCTCCATCGGGACGGGGTGCTCCCCTTGCAGAAGCGGGACGAAGCATGGACCGCCTGGCAGGCGGCCCGCTACACCGAGGGGATGGCCTGGCAACAGTATCAGCTGGCCCTCGAGGGGGCCCAGGCCGAGACCAAGGTGGCGGCTCGTGAGAAGGCGCGTATGGCCGCCGGCTCGGTGGCCGAGGTGGAGGCCTATCTCGCCGACACCCGCGTCCCCAGCCCCCATCAGGGGGAGGTGAGCCAGGTGCTGCTGCGCAGTGGCGAGCTGGCCCCCCAGGGCTTCCCGGTGGTGACCCTGCTCGACATGGACGATGCCTGGGCCGTGCTCCATGTGCGTGAAGATCAGTTGGCTCGTTTCCCCATGGGGGCCGAGTTTGAGGCGCGTCTTCCGGCCTTGGGTGATGCTCCTTATCGCTTCAGGGTGACCCATGTGGCCGTGATGGGGGATTTCGCCACCTGGCGGGCCACCGATACCCGCCAGGGCTTCGACATGCGCACCTTCGAGGTGGAGGCGCGCCCGGTCAACCCCATCCCTGAGTTGCGGGTGGGCATGAGCGTGCTGGTCGAGCAGTAAATGGGGCGTGAACTTCGCCTGCTCTGGCAGGATGGCTGGGGTCGCATGCTGGTGCTCTGGCTTCCCCTTGGCATGATGCTGCTGCTTTGGTGGATCTTCTCGGCGGCCCTGGTGCGGGATCTTCCCGTCGGTCTGGTCGATCTCGACAAGAGCGCCATGTCGCGCCAGCTGGCCCGCCAGATGGACGCCTCCCCCTCTCTGCGTCTGGCCGATGAGTATGCCTCGGTGGCGGAGGGGAGCCGCGCCCTGCGCGGGGGAGAGATCTATGCCCTGGTGGTGATGCCCGCTCATCTGGAGCGGGATGCGCGCCTTGGCACCGGCCCTCGCATCACCGCCTGGAACAACGGCCAGTTTGTGCTTATCGCCAAGGTGATCGCCAGCGCCCTGGCCCAGGTGGTGGGTACCCTCAACGGCCAGGTCGGTGTCTTGCAGGCGCTGGCCGACGGCAGCGCCCTGCCGGGCGCCCTGGGGCAGTCGCTGCCGCTCACCGGGCAGGTGACGGCGCTCTATAACCTCAACTCCAGCTACGCCCAGTTTCTTCTTGGCGCCATCTTCCCGGCCGCCTGGCAGATCCTGCTCACCCTCTACGGCCTCAACGCCCTGGCACGAGAGGACCGCCTGGGGCTGAAGTGGGATGCTGCCGGGCTTTGGCCCGCGCTGGGGCGCAAGTTTGCCCTTCATGGGCTCATCGGTTGGGGCTGGGGTCTGCTGTGGTGCTACGGGCTCTACGGGCTGCTCGGCTATCCCCTACAGGGTTCCCCCTGGCTGCTGGCGCTGTCCCTTGGGCTCACCAGCGGCGCCTGTGTGGGCCTGGGCATGCTCTTCTACGCCGGGATCCGCGACGCGGCGCGGGCGGTCTCCATGGCCGGTGCCCTCACCGCTCCTGGCCTCGCCTTTATGGGGATCACCTTCCCGACCGTCTCCATGGAGAGCTTCGCCACCTTCTGGCGCGCCCTGCTCCCCATTTCCCATTACGCCGACATTCAGGTGGCGGTGGTGAGCCACGGGGCCGGGCTGGTCGAGCTGGCGCCCCAGTTCGGGGCTCTTGCCCTGTTCTGGCTCATGGTGCCGGCGACCGGCTACTGCTATTTGAGGGCGAGCCGCAAGGAGGCCCAATGCTAGGGTTTCGCGATCTGCTGCGCCTTGAGCTGCGCAGCCTGCTGGCGGACAGGGCCATACTGCTGACCCTGTTTGGTGGCATCCTGTTTTACTCCTTTCTCTATCCCCAGCCCTATCTGCAGCAGACTCCCCGTGAGCAGGCGGTGGTGCTGGTGGACGAAGATGGCAGCCAGCTGGCCCGGCGTCTCGCCTTTATGGCCGATGCGACCCCCGAGGTGTGGTTGGTGGATCAGGTGGCGACGCTTGCCGAGGCGAAGGCACTGATCGACGGGGGGAGGGCGAGTGGTCTGCTGCACATCCCCCGCCACTTCTACCGGGATGTGATGCAGGGCCACACGGTGACCCTGAGCTACGCCGGCGATGCCAGCTACTTTCTGGTCTACGGGGCCATAGTGCAGGGGCTCGCCTCGGCGAGCGGTACCCTGGGTGCCCAGATCAAGGTGGCCCGGCTGCTGGCCCATGGTGAGCCCCTGCCGGGGGCGGCCAGCGGCTGGAGTGCGGTGGCTCTCAACCTGGTGCCCGTCTTCAACCCCACCATGGGCTATGTGAACTATGTGGTGCCGGCGGTCTTCCTGCTGATCCTGCACCAGATCCTGCTGATGGGGTGTGCCCTGCTCGGGGCGACCCAGAACCAGATCACGGTGCGCGGTGGCGAGGGGTACTGGCAGAGTGCCCCCCTGCTGCCGCTGCTGCTGGCACGCACCCTGGTGATCGGCATCGGTTATCTGGCACCAATCACCTACATGATGGGATTTTGCCTGCACCACTACGGGGTGGCGCGGGAGGCGAGTGCAGGGCAGGTGCTGCTCTTCCTGCTCCCCTTCGTATTGGCCACCCTCTGGCTTGGGGTCTTGCTCGGTGCTCTCTTCGTGCGCCGTGATCTGCCGACCCAGGTGGTGCTGATCTCCTCCATGCCGCTCATCTTCGTGGCGGGCTTTATCTGGCCGGTGGAGATGGTGCCCCCCTCTCTTAACTGGCTGGCCCAGTGGGTGCCGAGTACGGCGGTGATTCAGGGGATGCTGAGGCTCAACCAGATGGGGGCGGGCATGGATCAGGTGAGCCATTACTGGTGGCAACTGTGGGGCCTGGCGCTGATCTATGGCCTGCTGGCCTGGTGGGCGCTCGCTTGGCGCCAGCGTACCCTGGCGCCTGCGGAGCCGTTAAGGGTCAAGGGGTAAAGCGAAGGGGCCTGTGGCCCCTTCTTCATGATGCACGGATCAGGGCGTCGTCGACGCAGCCGTAAATCCGGCCTATGTGCTGGGGATCCTGGACCAGGGTATGGGCCAGGCGGGCCACGTCGCTACGCCGAACCAGACCGTGCAGCTCTTCCCCTTGGGGGGCGAGACGGGCGTGACCGGTTGGCTCGCCATCCTGCAAGCCGGCGGGCCTCAGTATGGTCCATGCCAGGGAGCTGCTCTGCAGCCAGCTCTCGGCCAGGGACTTGAGGCGCACCTCGTGGCCGAAGACGGCGCGGGCGCGCTCGGACAGGGAGTGCCAGCTGTCGCCACAACCGAGGAAGGTGACCAGCAGCAGGCGGCGCAGGCCGCACTGCTCAAGGGTGTCGATCACCAGGCGGTTGCCCTCAAAGTCAACCGGCCGCGCGGCGCGAAAGCTGCCCAGAGTCGAGATGACGAGCGCCTCTTCACCCGCCCCCTTGCAGGCCATGGCGACGGCCTCACCGTCCAGGGCATCGCCTGGCGTCACACTGACCCCCATAGCCGCCAACTCACCGCCCTGGATCGGGCAGCGTACCAGGGCGTGCACCTCATGCTCCCGGGCGAGCAGATGGCGGGTAGTGGCCAGACCGAGGCCGCGGCCGGCACCGAACAGCAAGAAACGAGACATTTATTAATCCTATCAATAAAATAGGGCGTCTTAACGACGCCCTTTATGTTTCTAAATGAGAATTAACATCATTTAACTCTCTTTACAAGGATGAATTATGGCAACCCTGTTGTGGATGACCCTGGGCTTGGTGTGTTTGGTGTTGGGGGCCGAGGCGCTGGTGAGGGGGGCATCACGTCTGGCCACCCTGGTGGGGATCTCTCCTCTGGTGGTGGGGTTGACCGTGGTGGCTTTCGGGACCAGCGCTCCCGAGTTGGCGGTGAGCATTCAGTCGGCACTGGACGGTCAGGCCGGCATCGCTGTGGGTAACGTGGTGGGTAGCAATATCTTCAACGTGCTCTTCATCCTGGGGATCTCCGCCCTGATCGTGCCCCTTGTCGTCTCTCAACAGCTGGTGCGGCTCGATGTGCCCCTGATGATTGGAGCCTCGCTGCTGGTGTTGCTGCTGGGGTGGGATGGGCGCCTCTCCCCCCTCGAAGGAGCCCTGCTGTTTGCCGGTATCGTCGCCTATACGTTGTTTCTGGTGGTGCAGAGTCGAAAGGAGAGCAAGGCGGTTGAGCAGGAGTATGAGCAGGAGTTTGGTGCCAGAGAGGCGAACACCCCCCTCACCTGGGGGCGCAATCTGGCGTTTATCGTCACAGGCCTGGCACTGCTCATCATGGGCTCTCGTCTGTTGGTCGAGGGGGCCATCGAGATTGCCCACTACTTCGGGGTGAGCGATCTCGTCATCGGGCTGACCATAGTGGCTGCCGGTACCTCCCTGCCCGAGGTGGTCACTTCCATCGTTGCCGCCTTGCGCGGGGAGCGGGACATCGCCGTGGGTAACGTGGTAGGCAGCAATATCTTCAACATTCTCTGCGTGTTGGGGCTCACCTCCATGGTAGCGCCGGGCGGGCTCGAGGTCTCGGAGACGGCCCTGAGCTTCGATATCCCGGTGATGATCGCCGTGGCCCTCGCCTGTCTTCCCATCTTCTTCACCGGCTACACCATAGCCCGTTGGGAAGGGGCCCTCTTTCTGGCCTTCTATGTCGCCTATACCGTCTGGTTGATCCTGCACGCCACAGCCAGCCCCATGCAGGGCGCTTTCTCTGCGGCTATGGTCGGTTTCGTGCTGCCACTTACTGCCATCACTCTTGCCATATTGGCACTCAGGGCATGGCGCCGCAGATAGCGCCATCTTTCTAAACGAAACAGGGCTCCCGAAGGAGCCCTGTTGTTTAGCCGTGCTTGGTGCCCGAGAGGCGGCACCACTCTTCCTGGACCGCGGTCGGGTCCATGGTGAACCACTGGCCATAGATGGTCTCCAGCTCGGGGGCCTGGCTCTCCAGCACGCCGGAGAGGGCCATCAGGCTGCCCGGCTTGCCAAGATCGGCGATAAGCGGCGCCAGCTCGCGCAGGGGGCCGGCCAGTATGTTGGCGACCACCACGTCGGCCTTGAGGCCGGCCGGCTGATCCGCAGGCAGGTAGAGCTCGAGGCGTTCGGCCACGCCGTTGCGCTCGGCGTTATCGCGGCTGGCCTGGATGGCCTGGGGATCGATGTCGATGCTGATGACTCGTTCGGCACCGAGTTTCAGGGCGGCGATGCCGAGGATGCCGGAGCCACAGCCAAAATCGACTACCGTCTTGCCGGCCAGATCCTGGCCGTCGAGCCACTTCAGGCACAGGGCCGTGGTGGGGTGGGTGCCGGTGCCAAATGCCAGGCCCGGATCGAGCATGACGTTGACCGCCTCGGGATTGGGCACCTCGCGCCAACTCGGGCAGATCCACAGGCGCTCGCCAAACTGCATGGGGTGGAAGTGATCCATCCACTCGCGCACCCAGTCCTTGTCCTCGAGCTGCTCCACCTTGTAGCCGACCTCTTCGCCGAAGATCTGCTGAAAGAAGGCGACGATGGGGGCAGGATCCACCTCGGCATCGAACAGGCCCATCACCTCGGTCTCGCCCCACAGGGGGGTCTCGCCCGGCATGGGCTCGTAGACGGGCACGTCCTTGGCATCCATGAAGGTGACCGCCTGGGCGCCACGCCCCAGCAGCATGTTGCTCACCTTGTCGGCGCTCTTGGCGGTGGCGTTGATCCGAATTTGTATCCAGGGCATGGCATCGACTCTTAACTGTAAAAAACCGCGGGATTCTACCACCCGGGGACGCAGGTGTCGAAAAGCAAAAAGGGAGCCCAAAGGCTCCCTCTGTCTGCAAACCTGTGGTGGTTGGCATCAGCCAGCCATCTGCCGCTCCTTGATTTCGGCCAGGGTCTTGCAGTCGACGCACAGATCGGCGGTCGGGCGGGCTTCCAGACGGCGGATGCCAATCTCGATGCCGCAGTGCTCGCAATAACCGAAGTCGTCATCTTCCAGCAGTTGCAGGGTCTTCTCGATCTTCTTGATGAGCTTACGCTCACGGTCACGAGTACGCAGCTCGAGGGCAAACTCCTCCTCCTGCGCGGCGCGATCCACCGGATCCGGGAAGTTCGCTGCTTCGTCCTTCATGTAATCAACGGTGCGATCCACTTCCTGCATCAGCTGATTACGCCAGGCCGCCAGAATCTTGCGAAAGTGCGTCTTCTGACGCTCATTCATGTACTCCTCACCCGGTTGCTCCTGGTAAGGCTCTACACCCGCAATGGCCAGGGGGCCCAGAGATTTCCTGTTTTCGCCTGTTGGCATGCCCTGTCTCCTAATACTGCACGATGCCCGTGCCATCCATAAATCGAGGCCGGTATCTATATCAGATGGGTAACGACGTGGCAAACGAGCCTTTTCATTATTGTTACCCTATTCCGATTTATTTCGCCTCGCCGGCGGGCTCTCCATCGGTTTCAAATGGAATAAAGCCTTGTGGTTCAATGCCCTCGACCCCAACATGGGGCCGATAGCATAAAATTTCAACCCCTGCCTTTATTGCTTCTCTAATGAGCTGACTATAGTGCGGATCGATATGGCCCGCCGGTTTCATCCGTTCGATCCCTGAATGCAGCACCATAAAGAGCAGTACGGCGCGATGACCGGCGGCCTTCATGGCCATCAGTTCACGCAGGTGCTTGGCCCCGCGCGTCGTCACCGCATCGGGAAAGTAGCCCATGCCATCCCCGCGCCCGGCATCGAGCAGGGTGACCGATTTGACCTCCACGTAGCAGGCGGGCCGGGCGTCATCTTCCAGCAGCAGATCGATGCGGCTGCCCTCTTCCCCGTATTTGACCTCGGGGCGCAGCCGCGCATAGCCGCCGAGCGGCCCTATCTCGCCCGCCTCGATAAGCTCACGGGCGATCTGGTTGGCCCGCGCCGTGTTGACGCAGATGAAGTGGCCGCGCGGGCTCTGGGCGATCTCCCAGCTATGGGGCAACTTGCGTTTGGGGTTGTCCGAGGTGGAGTACCAGACCCGGGTACCGGGGTCGGCGCAGCCGGTCATGGCGCCTGTGTTGGCGCAGTGCACCGTGAGGGTCGTGCCCGCCTCCAGCTGGACGTCGGTCAGGAAGCGTTTGTAGCGCTGGATAAGCAGGCCACTTTCGAGCGGTGGGTGAAATTTCATGCAGAGACTCGCGATCGCAATGGCCAGCAAGCCAGGGGGCGGTAACGGACCCCCTGCTCGGTGCTGACCGACTCATAGAGACAGAAGCTGTCGGCGCCAAGGCTGAAACTAGGGGCCGGTTCGGCACCCGGT
This sequence comes from Aeromonas sp. R6-2, assembly GCF_040908155.1. Classification (NCBI taxonomy): domain Bacteria; kingdom Pseudomonadati; phylum Pseudomonadota; class Gammaproteobacteria; order Aeromonadales; family Aeromonadaceae; genus Aeromonas; species Aeromonas sp. R6-2. The sequence goes on from NZ_JBFODE010000040.1 coordinate 20,820, forward strand.
GCCTCACTCGCCTTGCGCGACAGGGTGACATGGGGGTGATAGTGCTGTTCGCCGTTGCCAAGGCCCAGGCGTGCTCCCAGGCGCTGCAACTCGCGGGCAAACACCGAGAGTTCGTTGGGCCAGTGCGCCGGACCTATCCAGGCCGCCCTGGCGCGGGCAAACCAGCCGCAGGTGTCGAGGGGGATGGTAAGCGGCGGGCAGTGGAGGCGGGCCGCCGCCGTCATCAGCAGTTGGCGCTGCTCGTCGCTTGCCTCGCCGAGAAAGGCGAGGGTCAGGTGGAAGTTATCCGGGGGGACCGGCACCCCGGGCCAGGGGCGGCCGTCCCGAAAGGCCTGGATGGGAGCGGCGAGCTCCCGGGCGGGGAGGGCGAAGAAGAGTCGGGACAAGGTAAAACCTCTCGGTACGCCGTCACGGCAGGGGCAAAGTGTGGCATCATAGGCGCCGTTTTTATCATGACGGAAGCGCTGATTTGTCGACCCTGCCGATCGCCGACCTGCTCCCCGCCATAGAGGCGGCCCTATCGACCCATAACCAGCTGATTTTGCAAGCTCCTCCCGGTGCAGGCAAGTCTACCCTGCTGCCTCTTGAACTGGTTCGTCGGGAGCGGGTGGCGGGGCGCATCATCATGCTCGAGCCGCGCCGGCTGGCCGCGCGCAACATCGCCAGCTACCTGGCCGCCCGGCTCGGGGAGAAGGTAGGGGAGCGCATCGGCCTGCGGGTGCGCGGGGAGAGCCGGGTCAGCCGGCAGACGCGCCTGGAGATAGTGACCGAAGGGGTGCTCACCCGCATGTTGCAGCAAGACCCGGAACTGACCGGTGTCGATCTGCTCATCTTTGACGAGTTCCACGAGCGCAGCCTGCACGCCGACACGGCCCTGGCCTTCGCCCTGGAGAGCCAGCAGGCCCTGCGCGATGATCTGCGCATCCTGGTGATGTCGGCGACCCTGGATGGGCTGCCGCTGGAGCGGCTGCTGACCGGGGCCAAGGTGCTGCGTTCCGAGGGGCGCAGCCACCCGGTGGCGTGCTTCTACCGCCCCTGGAACCGCCAGCAGCGTTTCGAGCCCCAGCTCGGCGCCGTGGTGTTGGAGGCACTGGCGAATCACGCCGGCAGCGCCCTGGTCTTCCTGCCGGGGCAGGGGGAGATAGAGCGCCTGGCCGAGTGGCTGCGCGAGCGGGTGGCGGGGGAGGTGGACATTGCCCCCCTCTATGGCCGGCTCGATATCTGCGCCCAGCAGGCGGCCATCGATCCGGCGCCGGCCGGACGGCGCAAGCTGGTGCTCACCACCAATGTGGCCGAGACCTCCCTCACCATCGAGGGGATCACCCTGGTGATCGACAGCGGCCTGGAGCGACGCGCCCAGTTCGATCTCAAGAGCGGCGTGACCCGCCTCGAGACCCGTCAGATTGCCCGCGCCTCGGCGGTGCAGCGGGCCGGCCGTGCCGGTCGTCTCGCCCCCGGGGTCTGCTATCGCCTGTGGAGTGCCGAGCAGCAGGACCGGCTCGATGAGCAGAGCCCCCCCGATCTGCTGACCCAGGAGCTGACCGGTCTGATGCTGGAGGCGGCCCAGTGGGGCAGCCGGGTCGAGGCGCTGCCCCTGCTCGATGCGCCCCCCGTCGGCGCCCTGGCGGCGGCCGAGGGGCTGCTCAGGTCGCTCGGTGCTGTACACGGGGAGCAGCAACTCACTCCCCACGGACGCGCCATGGCCCGCCTCGGCACCCATCCTCGTCTGGCACACCTGCTGCTGCGGGCCGTGGAGCTCGAGGCCGGGGGTCTGTCAGGGATTGTCGCCGACGCCTGTTATCTGGTAGCCCTGCTGGAGGAAGATCTGCGAGGATCGGAGCGCCTGTCGGTGCTGTTTGGTCGTCGTGTCGGCAGCCTGCGTACCCAGGCCCAGCGTTGGTTCGAGCGAATAGCGGCGCGTCCGGCCCAGCCTCAGGGAGAGTGGCTGGGGCTCTTGTGTGCCCTGGCCTGGCCCGATCGCATCGGCCGGCTGCGCAGCGGCAGCCGCTACCAGCTCGCCGGTGGAGTGAGCGCCGATCTGATGGACGATCATCCCTGCACCGGCGCGCGCGCCCTGGTGGCGGTCAACATGGGTCAGGGCGATCGGGGCAGCCGCATCTTCGTGGCCGAGCCGGTCGAGCTGGATGAGCTGGTGCGCCACCTGCCCGAGCTGGTGGGGGAGCGCGACCACTTCGCCTGGGACGAGCAGGCCGATCGGGTGCGGGCCGAACGCCAACGCACCCTGGGCGAGCTGGTGCTCGGCAGTGAGCCGCTCGCCGCCTTGAGTGACGAACAGAAGGGGCGCTGCCTGCTCGACGGGGTGCGCCGCAAGGGACTGCACTGCCTGCCCTGGGATGAGGCCAGCGAAGGCTTGCTGGCGCGTCTGCGCTGCGCTGCCGACTGGTTGCCCGGGCAGGATTGGCCCGCAGTGAGCGAGGCAGCGCTGCTGGCCGGTCTCGAGCAGTGGCTGCTGCCGGCGGTGCTCGGCATGACCCGGCTCGAGCAGCTGAAGCGGGTCGACCTGGTGGCCGCGCTGCGCGCCCAGCTGCCCTGGCCACTGCCGAGCCTGCTCGACGAGCAGTTGCCGGTCTACTTCACCGCGCCGACCGGCACCCGGGTGCGCATCCGCTATGTACCGGGCCAGGTGCCCGCCATTCCGGTGCGGATCCAGGAGATGTTTGGCCAGGCCAGTACCCCCTGCGTGGCCGGTGGCCGGGTGCCGCTGCTGGTGGAGCTGCTCTCGCCGGCCCAAAGGCCGCTGCAGATCACCGCCGATCTGGCCGCCTTCTGGGCCGGGTCATACGAACAAGTGAAGAAAGAGATGAAGGGGCGCTATCCTCGCCACTACTGGCCGGATAACCCCCTGGAAGCCATGCCCACCCGCTTTACCAAGAAGCGGATGGAGCAGGGCTGAGCGTCAGGCACAACGAATAACCCGTTTGGGAAAAGTGGAAGAGATGGCAACAACACGAAAAAAACGACCGGTGAAGAAGAGCCCGGCGCGCCGAGCCCTGTGGCGCACCCTGTTTTGGCTGGGGGTGAAACTCTCCCTGGTGGTGGCGGCGTTTCTGGTGGTCTTTGGCATCTACCTCGACACCAAGGTGCGCGAGCGCTTCGATGGCGAGAAGTGGCAACTGCCCGTGATGGTCTATAGCCGTCCGCTGGAGCTCTATCCGGGGCAGCGTCTCTCCCGTGACCAGATGGTGCGCGAGCTCAAGATGCTCAACTACAAGCCGGTGCGTCAGCCACGCCAGCCCGGTGAGTATGCCATCGCCGGTAGCAGCATCGACCTGGTGCGCCGCGCCTTCGACTTCCTCGACGGAGCCGACGGGGCGCGCGGCATGCGCCTCACCTTCAACGGGCCACGGCTGGCCACCATCGCCTCCCTCGACAAGGGGCGCCCCATGGGGTTTGCCCAGATGGACCCTGTGCTGCTCGACCGGATCAACACGGAAGATCGGGAGGACCGCCTGTTGGTACGCATCGCCGAGGTGCCCGACAGCCTGCTGGTGACCCTGCTCACCACCGAGGATCGGGACTTCTATCAGCACGGCGGCGTGTCGCCGGTGGCGATTGCCCGGGCCATGGTGGCCAACTTGCTGGCTGGCCACACGGTGCAGGGGGGCAGTACCCTGACCCAGCAGCTGGCCAAGAACTTCTTCCTGACCCGGGAGCGCAGCCTGTGGCGTAAGCTCCAGGAGGCCTATATGGCGGTGATCATCGATTACCGCTATAGCAAGGACGAGATCCTGGAGGCCTATCTCAACGAGGTCTACCTGGGGCAGAACTTCTCCCAGGGGGTCTATGGCTTCGGCCTCGCCTCTTACTTCTACTTTGGTATTCCGGTCACCGAGCTCGACATCGATCAGGTTGCTCTCCTGGTGGGGCTGGTGAAGGGGCCCTCCTACTACGATCCCTGGCGTTTCCCCGAGCGGGCCAAGACGCGTCGTAACCTGGTGCTGAAACTGCTGGCCGATCACGGCAGCCTGACCGATGCCGAGTATCAGCTCGCCAGCAAGCAGCCCCTGGCCCTGATCCCCCGCGGGCAGATGTCTTATGGCCGTACCCCGGCCTTCATGACCCTGCTCAAGCGCGAGGTGCAGGCCCAGTTTGGCCCGGACTTGCTCAAGCAGTCCGGGGTGAAGATCTTCACCAGTCTGGACCCCATCGCCCAGCACGCCGCCGAGCAGGCGGTCGAATCTGGCCTGGCGACCATAGAGAAGACCCGCGGCAAGAAGAAACTCGAGGCGGCCATGGTCATCTCCGACTGGCGCAAGGGGGAGGTGGTGGCCGTGGTGGGGGGGCGCGATCCCCGCTACGCCGGTTTTAACCGGGCACTCGACGCCCGTCGCCAGATTGGTTCTTTGGTCAAACCCCCCGTCTATCTCACCGGCCTGGCCAACGGCATGACCCTGGCGACGCCGCTCAAGGACCAGCCGATCCGCATTCGTGGTCAGGATGGCCAGGTGTGGACCCCCCAGAACTACGACCGCAAGTTCCTCCAGAGTATCCCCCTGATGGATGCCCTGGCCGGATCGCGTAACGTGCCGACCGTCAACCTCGGCATGCAGGTGGGGCTCGACAAGGTGGTCGATACCCTGCACAAGCTGGGGGTGGATCAGAGTATCCAGCCCTATCCCTCCCTGGTGCTGGGGGCCATCGCCCTGAGCCCCCTCGAGGTGAACCAGATGTACCTGCCCATCGCCAACCGGGGGCTGACCCAGCCCCTGTCGGCCATTCGCGGCATCGTCGATGGCGGTGGCAAGAGCCTCTACAAGCCAAGTGTGGCGGCCAAGCAGGTGGTGGATGGGCAGGCCAGCTGGCTGACCCTGTTTGCCATGACCCGGACCGTCAGCCAGGGGACGGCGCGATCCCTGAGCGCCCGTTTCCCGGGGCTCACCATGGCGGGCAAGACGGGGACCACCAACGAGCTGCGCGACTCCTGGTTTGCCGGTATCGACAACAACGAGCTGGTGAGTGTCTGGGTGGGACGCGATGACAACACTCCGGCGGGGCTGACCGGGGCCAACGGTGCCCTGCAGCTCTTCTCCGGTTACATGGCCCAGCGCGGGGTCAACAGCCTGCAGCTCAACCTGCCCGAAGGGATAGGTTGGGCCAGCTTCTCCCGTGCCAGCGGCAGCCGGGTCGACAGCAGCTGCCCGGGCAGTGTCTCTGTGCCGGCCAAGCTGGCGACCCTGGGAGAGGCCATGTCCTGTGGTGGCGCCCCCCAGAGCGTGCTCGACAACTGGTTCAACAACTTCTTCCAGTAGGTATGGATATGGAGAAACCGGAAGGGACAGCCTGGCTCGGCGCCATCCACCATGTGGCGATCATCGGCAGCGACTATGCCCGCTCGCGGGCCTTCTACCACGAGTTGCTGGGGCTTCCGATTGTGGCCGAGACCTGGCGTGCCGAACGCGGATCCTGGAAGCTGGATCTGGCCCTGCCGGGGGGCGGTCAGATTGAGCTCTTCAGCTTTCCCTCACCGCCGCCGCGCCCTTCCCGTCCCGAGGCGTGCGGTCTGCGCCACCTGGCTTTCCGGGTGGCTGCGCTCGAGCCTCTTGTCGCACACCTGGTGGCCCATGGCGTGGCCGTTGAACCGGTGCGGGTGGACGAGCTGACCGGCCGACGCTTTACCTTCTTTGCCGACCCCGACGGCCTGCCATTGGAGCTCTACGAGGAGTACTGAGCCTGGCCGGCGGGTCTGTTTGGAGGCATTGCTCTTTAATCAGGCGCAATTTTTGCCTGTTATAGTTATTGGAGTTGCACGGAGGCGAGTCATGACAGAGCAGCAAGACGAATCGGATCTGTTGTTTATCGACGATGAACCCACCTCGGAAGAGACGGTGGCCGCACGTCCGCATCTTCCCTGGGCCGTGCTCATCGTGGATGACGAGCCCGATATCCATGCCGCCACCCGGCTGGCGGTGCGGGACATTCATTACAAGGGGCGGGGCCTGGAGCTGCTTAGCGCCCACAACGGCCACGAGGCGATCGAGATGCTCAAGGGGCGCCCCGACATCGCCCTGGTGCTGCTCGATGTGGTGATGGAGAGCGACGATGCGGGCCTCAAGGTGGCCCGGCGCATCCGGGAGGAGCTGGGCAATCATCTGGTGCGGATCGTGCTGCGTACCGGTCAGCCGGGGCAGGCCCCCGAGAAGCAGGTGGTGCTCGACTACGATATCAACGACTACAAGACCAAGACCGAACTGACGGCCCAGAAGCTCTTCACCAGCGTGGTGGCCTCCCTGCGCTCCTATGAGAGCCTCTATGCCCTGGAGTGCAGCCGTCAGGGGCTCTCCAAGATCCTCGATGGTGCCGGTGACCTCTACCGGCTGCGCTCCCTCAAGGAGTTTGCCTCCGGGGTGCTGCGCCAGGTAAGCGCCCTGCTGGATGTGGGGGCGGAGGGAATCCTCTGCGCCGAGCGAATTCGTCATGATGGGGAGCTGCAGGTGCTCGCCACTACCGGCATCTATGATCCCCTGCTGGAGGGGGCCGAGTTGGCGCGCTTCCCCAATCTGATGAAGGCCCTCGATGAGGCCATCGACGGGAGTCGCCATCTGGAGCAGAGTCGTGAGGCCATCTATCTGCGAGCCCAGAATGGCCGCGAGTTTGTACTCTGCCTCACCCCGGCCTGGCCTCTTGAGCCCATCGAGCAGGATCTGTTTGGCATCTTCTGTCAGCGGATCTCGGCCGCCTATGACAACCTCTATCTCAACCGTCAGTTGCTCAGTGCCCAGGAGGCGACCGTGGTGGCCCTGGCCGCGCTGGCGGAGTTTCGTGACAGCGACACCGGGGAACATGTGCTGCGGGTGCAGAAGCTCTCCGAGGCGATTGCCATGGAGCTGGCGGCTTCATCTACCTATCGGGATGAGTTGACTCCCCGTTTTCGGGAGATGATCGGCATGGCCTCTATCCTTCACGACGTGGGCAAGGTGGGCACGCCCGATAGCATTTTGCACAAGCCGGCCCGGTTCGATCCCGAAGAGCGTCGCATTATGGAGCAGCATGCCGCCATCGGCGCCAACATACTGGCCGATGCCAGCCGTATGGTCGAGGGAATGAGCTACCTCTCCCTCGGTGCCGAGATAGCCCGCTACCACCATGAGCACTTCGACGGCAACGGCTATCCCGAACATCTCAAGGGTGTGCAGATCCCCCTCTCGGCACGCATCGTGGCGGTGGTGGATGTGTTTGATGCCCTGCTCAGCAAGCGCCCCTATAAGGAGCCCTGGCCGCTGGATCAGGTGCTCGTCTATCTGGAGGAGCGCGCCGGCAGCCAGTTTGATCCCCAGGTCGTGACGGCCCTGCTGACCCTGGTCAGGGAGCAGCGCCTGCCGGTTCCCCTGAGTGCCTATCAGGGATAATGCCCGAACCTCGGTTAACGCAGATCCAAACGGCGGCGGGGGGCGGGACGAAACGGCCAGGCCAGGATGGCAAACAGCAGATCCCCGAGCAGGGCCCCCAGGAGTCCTGCCAGCAGGCCGCAGACGATGGCGGCCTGGTTGAGGGGCACCAGATAGTTGTAGTGATTGAGGGTGTCTTGCACCAGAGTCCGATCGGCTGCGGTGGCGAAGTGGAGCAGTTGGCGATACCAGGGGGCCCCCTGCCGGGCCCGCTCTCGCTCCAGTAACGCCTTCTGATCGACCAGGCTCTGGATGCTGTTGGCATCCCGTTGCACGACCGGATCCGGATTGGTGCGGTAGTGCTCAATCAACCCCTTCAGGCTACCGGCAAAGTGCTCATCGGCATTGTTCTGGAACGGGGCCAGGCTCACCTCGGCCTGTTGCAAACGGGCATCCACCCGCTGGAAGTAGAGCTCCAGCATGCCGGGGATCTGAACACCGGCCAGCAGGCTCAAGGCAAATAACATCATTCGAAGATAGCTGCGCATTGCGACAATCCCTGTTAAGCATTCGGGGGGCATACTAGATCGGATGACCCCGGGCGGCCAAGTCCAGTCACGGCCCCATATAGGGGGCTGTTACATTCTCTCACGCTATTTTGGTTTGTCTCACCGCCTGCCGGGGGTATCATCTTGCCCCCCATCAGGCACCGAGGTATCCAATGAGATCTCTTCCCCGTATTCTGATCTGGAATCTGCTGGGTGCGTTCATCGCCTTGAGCTGGCTGTTGTTGCCGGGCCATGGCTTCTGGGCGCGCTGGGACTTCCAGGTCTTCCACAGCTTCAACACGTTGATCGCCGAGCCGGGTGAGTGGCGCCTGTTGATGGCCATCACCAACAACCGTCTGTTCGATCTGGTCTCCATCTCTTGCATGTTGGTACTGCTCGGTTGGCAATATCTGCAAGGGGATTTGGCCGCTCGCCGCCGCCTGCTGGCCATGAGCCTGTTGATGGTGGTGACCGCCCTGATCCTCAATCGCGTTGGCCATCTGGTTCCCGTCGAACGCCCCAGTCCGACCCTCTCCCTGCCGGGGGCCCTGCGTTTGACTGCGCTTATCGACTTTCCTACCAAGGACTCCTCGAGCGACAGCTTCCCGGGGGATCACGGTCTGATGCTGATGATCTTCGCCGGCTTTATGCTGCGCTTCGCCCCGCGTTGGGTGGGAGTTGCGGCCTGCCTGATGGTGCCTCTGTTCACCCTGCCGCGCATCATGGTGGGGGCACATTGGGTGACCGACATCTACATGGGGTCGCTGGCCATCACCACTTTGCTGTTGCCCTGGTTACTGCTGACCCCGCTGGCACCGGCACTGGTGCGCAGTGGTGAGAGGGGGCTGGCCCGTGTGGGGTGGTTAACCCAGGTGCTGCGTGTGGCCACCAAATAGACAAGCAAAGGCCGGGAAATTCCCGGCCTTTTGGTAACCATCGGGTTGACCATGAGTCGTCGCGAATGACTATAACCACTTCCGATGGGACAGGGTGCTCGCTGAACCCCCTCTGGTAGTAATAGCAGATTCATTTGCTAGCGACGAACGCTTTCCCCCTTTTTCGGCAGATTATTTTGCCGCGCCCCACTTCTCCTTACGGGTCCACTGCCCTACAATCCCGCCCCTTCTGCAGGAGAGCCTTATGCTGATGTCCCTCTTGCGCTGCCTCTTCGTAGTCGGCGCCCTCGTCTATGTTGTCATGTTGCTGCGTGCCTGGTGGCGTCGCAGGGAGGAGGGGAGGCTGGAGTCGACCCCCTTCTGGACCGTCGGTGCCATCGGCTGCTTCGCCAATTTTCTCGATACGCTCGGGGTGGGCAGCTTCGCGGTCAAGACCGCCTTTTACAAATACCTGAAGCTAATCGACGATCGTCTGCTACCCGGGACCCTCAACGGCCAGTGCGTGCTGCCCACCATCACCCAAGCCCTCATCTTTATCGGCATGGTGCGGGTCGAGCCGACCACGCTGCTCCCCATGATGGTCAGCGCGGCGGTCGGGGCCGCCGTCGGCGCCCGTTACGTCTCGTCATTCGATCGCCAGACGGTGCGTATCGTGATGGCCAGCTCGCTGCTGGTGGTGGCCGGGCTCATCTTCGCCGGCCTGCTCGGTCTCTTCCCCCTCGGTGGTGAGGCCATGGGGCTCAGCGGCGGCAAGCTGGCGGTCGCGATCGCAGGCAATTTCCTGTTCGGGGTGCTGATGAACGTAGGAATAGGCCTGTTTGCCCCCTGCATGACCATGCTCTATCTGCTGGGGCTTCACCCCATCGCCGCCTTCCCCATCATGATGGGATCTGCGGCGCTGCTGAGCCTCTTCTCTGCCGGCACCTTCATCCGTCGCGGCGCCTTCGATGCCCAGGCCGTGTTGGCGGTAGCCCTGCTCGGACCGGTGGGAGTCTTGCTTGCCTCCTCCCTGGTGAGTGCCATGGATCTGGCCATGCTCAAGTGGCTGGTTGGTGCCGTGGTCATCTACACCGCCTGGAGCATGTTCTCGGCCTGGCGTGGGGAACGGCGCCAGCGGGGCGTGGATCTCGCGGTCCAGCCCGGTCACGGATAGCAGGAGGCCGGCGTATGCCGGCCTCCTCGTATCAAGTGCGCAGGTCGGGTCTGGCATCACTCCCCATTCCGCCCCCCAGGGATTGGCACAGGCGCGCCAGGGAGAGCAACAGGGTGCGGCGCTGATCCAGCCAGGCGAGCTCGGCACTGCGCAGCCGTCCCTGCTCATCGAGCCAGGCTTGCACGCCGGTGGCGCCGGCCCGATAGCGGGCACGCGCCAGTCGTTCGCTCTCGCGGGCCAGGCGCAGCTGATCGGCGAGCAGGGTCTCCCGCTCACGCCCGATGCGGGTATCGGTGAGGGCGTTGTCCACCTCCACCAGCGCCTCGTAGAGCTGCTTTCTGAACGCGATTTCCGCCTGTTGGTAGGCGAGCTCGCTTTGGGCAACCCGCTGACGGCCCTTCTCCCACTCGAGGAAGGGGAGGGCCAGGTTGGCCCCCAGGCTGCCGACCGGGTTTTGCAGCAGTTCGGCCAGGGCCTGGCTGCTGCCGTTGACCGCCGCGGTGAGGCTTAAGGTGGGATAGAGGCTGGCGCGCAGCTGATCCCCCTCGGCCAGCTGTTTGCGCAGGCGCAGCTCGGCGGCCTTGACATCCGGACGGCGCGACAGCAACTCGGCCGGCAGACCGGGGGCCGGGGTGGGCAGGGCATCGGGCAGTGCGCTCGGAATGACCGGCAGCGGACCATGGGGGGTACCGAGCAGCAGGCGCAGGGTGTTGCGGGCTGTCTCCTGCTGGCGGGTCAGATCGAGCTGGTTCGCCGTGCGCCCCGCCAGGCTCTGCTCGGCCTGGGCCAGCTCGAGGCGACCCACGGCGCCGGCCCGGTAGCGGCTCTCGGTCAGTTGCCGGGTCTGACGGGCGGCGGCGAGATCCGCCTCGCCGCTGGCGATGGCCTGATGCAGGTAACCCAGTTGCCAATATGCCTCCAGGGTCTTGCCGATCAGGGTGAGGCGGGTCGCCTCTCTATCTTCCCAGGTCGCCTCGGCCTCCCAGCGGGCGCTCTCCTCCACCGCCGAGAGGCGCCCCCACAGATCCACCTCATAGCCCAGACCCAGGTTGCTGTTGGCACTGCGCACACTGGCGGCGTGTCGGTCGAGAGGACGCGAGGCGCTCGTTCCCAGGGCGCCGGTCACCGAGGGGCGGGACTCCCCTTGAGCAAGATCCAGCGCCAACGCGGCCTGACGCAGGCGCAGTCCGGCGATGGCCAGATCCGGGTTGGCCGCCAGCACTCGCTCGACCAGGGAGTCGAGAGCCGGGTCGCCGAAGGCGCGCCACCAGGTGTCGTGCAAGGGGGTGGAGGCCTGCTGACCCTGCCAGTGGGTCGGCAGGTCGAGATCGGGCCTGTGGTAGTCGCTGCGCTGGCTGCAGCCGAGCAGCAACAGGCTGCCCACCATGAGTAGCAGGGGTCTTGTCATCATTCGCGGGCGAGCGCCTCCACCGGATCGAGCCGGGCGGCATTGCGCGCCGGCAGGTAGCCAAACAGTATGCCGATGAGGCTGGAGCAGCCGAAGGCCATCAGCAGGGAGAAGAGGGAGAAGTGCATCTGCATGCTCTGCACCAGGGCGCCAAACAGCAGGCCGATAAGCAGGGAGAGGCCGACCCCGATCAGGCCCCCCACCAGGCTCACCATTACCGCCTCGATGAGGAACTGCTGCAGGATATCGCCCCGTCGGGCGCCGACCGCGACCCGAATGCCGATCTCCCGGGTGCGCTCCACCACCGAGACCAGCATGATGTTCATCACCCCGACGCCACCGACGATGAGGGAGATGACCGCGATGGAGGAGACCAGCAGGGTCAGGGTCGCCGTGGTCTTCTCCACCGACTTGAGGATCGAGTCATTGCTGAAGGTGAAGAAGTCCCGTTTGCCGTGCCGGGTGGTGAGCAGCTCGATGATCCCCTGTTCGGCCATGGGCACGGTGACGCCATCGGCCAGGCGCACCGTGATCTGGCTGAAGTAGTCCTGCACCTGGATGCGGCTCATCAGGGTGCTGTAGGGGATCCATAGCGCCAGGCTCTGACTGCCGCCCCAGCGGTTCTGCTCCTTGGCGACCCCTATGATACGAAGGGGCACCGTGCCGGCGAACACCACCTGGCCGATGGGGGAGGTATCACCAAACAGGCTCTTCATGGAGGTCTCGTCGATCACCGCCACCGCGGCGCGGCTGCGCAGATCTTCCTCGCTCAGCAAACGCCCCTGCACCGCCGTGACCCCCTTGACCTCGAAGAAGGCCGGGCTCACGCCGGTCAGGCTGCCCGACAGGCTCTTGTTGCGCCAGCGGATCTGGGAGCCCGCCCCGAGCTGGGGGGTGGCTCCCTGCAGATAGGGTTGGCCGGCCAGCACCCGCAGATCCCGCTCGTTCAGGGTGCGGATCGAGGCGGCCTTCTCATCTCCCCAACCTGAGCCCGGGAAGATGTCGATGGTGTTGGTGCCGAGGGCGCTGATGTCGTTGATCACCTTGTTGCGGGCCCCCTGGCCGAGGGCCACCACGCTCACCACGGCGGCGATGCCGATGATGATGCCGAGCATGGTGAGGAAGGTGCGCATGCGGTGGGCCTTCATGGCGTGCCATGCCATCTGGAATGCCTCGCGCAGGCGATCCAGCCCGTCCCACCAGCTGCCCTGGGTGGTTGGCTCGGGTTGGACGGGGGCCGTGGCGCGCGGCAAGGTGCCGCTGTCGCGGATCACATGTCCATCCTTGAGCTCGATGACCCGCTCGGCATGGGCGGCGATGGCCGGATCGTGGGTCACCAGTATGATGGTGTGGCCGAGCTGATGCAGCTCCTTGAGGATGGTCAGCACCTCGCGCCCGCTCTGGCTGTCGAGGGCGCCAGTCGGCTCGTCGGCGAGGATCACCTCGGCGCCGTTCATCAGGGCCCGCGCTATGCTGACCCGCTGCTGCTGGCCCCCGGAGAGCTGTCCCGGCCTGTGGTGGGCTCGCTCCTCGAGGCCCAGGCGTGCCAGCAGGGCCAGAGCCCGCTCCCGACGCTCGCAGCGGCGGCTACCGGCATAGATGGCCGGGATCTCCACGTTGGCGGCGGCGTCCAGGTGGGGCAGCAGGTGGTAGCGCTGGAAGATGAAGCCGAAGTGGTGGCAGCGCAGGCGCGACAGGCCGAGGGCGTCGAGATGGCCGGTCGCTTCGCCGCGAAAGCGGTACTGACCCTCGCTCGGGCGGTCCAGGCAGCCGAGCAGGTTCATCAGGGTCGACTTGCCGGAGCCGGAGGCGCCGACGATGGCGACCATCTCTCCGGCCATGATGTCGAGATCCAGGGGGTGCAGCACGGTCACCTCCTGTTCACCGCTGACAAAGCGCCGGCTCACCCCCTCGAGGCGAATGAGGGGGGTCACAGCATGACCTCCCCGTCGTGGGGCTCGGCGGGTTTGCCACTGCCGAGGATCACCGACTCTCCCTCCTTGAGACCCTCGACCACCTCGATATTGACCTCGTCGCGCAGGCCGGTCTGGACGGTGCGCGGCTGCGTTTGCCCGTCGCTCAGTACCGTCACCTCGAAGTTATCCTTGCCCTTGGATGCGCCGAGGGCGGTGAGAGGGATGGAGAGCACCCCCTCACGGCGACCCAGCACTAGGCTCACCTGGGCCGTCATGGCGACCCTGAGCCTGTGCTCCGGGTTGGGAACGTCGAACAGGGCGTAGTAGTAGACGGCGCTGTTGCTGGCATTGGCGGAGGCGGCGTCGTTGATGTTGGTCGGCGCCAGTTGCACGGTACGCAGGGTTGCATCGTAGCGGGTGTCCGGGTCCCCAATCAGGGTGAAGTAGACCGGCATGCCGGCGTGAATACGGATGACGTCGGCTTCGGAGATCTGCGCCTTGATGGTCATGGTATCGAGGTCAGCGAGCTTGAGCAGGGTCGGCACCACCTGGGAGGAGACCAGGGTCTGGCCCAGCCTGGTGACCAGGGAGAGCACGGTGCCATCCATGGGGGCCACTATTCGGTTGTAGCCGAGTTCGGTGCGGGCGGTGGCGACTTCTATCTCGGCGCTGGTGATGGCGGTGCGGGCGTTGGCCACATCCGCCTCGCTGGTGGCCTGTTTGGCCTCGGCCTGCTCCAGATCGGCGCGAGAGGTGGCCTCGTCGCGGATCATGGCGCGCTGGCGCTTCAGTGCCAGGGTCTCCTGACGCAGCAGCGCCTGCTTCATACGCAGATCTGCCCTGGCGCGGGCGAGATCCGCCTCGGCCTTCTTGAGCTTGTTTTGGGCCACGGTCGGGTCAATTTCGGCCAGTAGCGCCCCCTTCTTCACCTGTTGCCCCTCATCGACCAGCAGGCGCACCACCTGACCGTTGACCTGGGCCCCCACGTCGACCTGCTCGCGGGCCTGCAGCACGCCACTCGCCTGTACCGATTGCTCGATATCCTGGCGTTGCACCCTGGCGGTGAGGTAATCGGGTGGAGGGGTCTGGGGCCAGAGCCACCAGCCGAGCAAGGTGGCGACGAGGGAGAGGGCGAGTAGCCAGCGCCAGCGGGAGAGAAGCGTCTTCATGGGCATGATTCGTGTCGGTTGGGGAGGTCATCTTGCAGGGTTGGGCATGGTGACCCAAGTGAAAAACTGTAACAAGGGTTAATGAGTGCTGAATCGACAGGGGATTTTTTCACCGGGTGGCGGACAGTGCCGCGATGGCAGGCTAAGATGGGGCGGATAACTCTGTGTGAGGTGAATCCATGAAAGGCTCCGTATTGCTGCTCTCTCTGGCGATGACTGCCCCGGCCTGGGCCGGCATCCAGATCGACACCGGCGGCATCAAGATCGACTCCAATGGCATCCGTATCAATGTGGATGACCAGAACGAGATGCAGAAGTGGAAGGACAAGCACAAAGGGGACTGCTCCTTTATCGACATCGGTAGCGTCCGGGTCGCCAGCGATGGTTGCAGTGACAAGGACAAGGAGCACTGGAACCGCAGCGTGCACAGCGGCAACAACCCGGGCAAGGGTCACGACAAGTCCTACAAGGGCAATGATGGCGGTGTGAAGATCGAGCTCTATGACGATGACGGCAAGAGCAAGGGTAAAGGCAAGAACAAGTGAGCAGAGGGCGCCGGTGGCGCCCTCTCTCGTTAGAAGCTGGCGCCCAGGCTCAGGGTCTGGCGCCACTCCTTGTCATCGTCCATGGTCAGTCCATCGATATTGGAGCGCATATCATCCCAAGTGAGCGAGCTCGACCAGGAGAGGCGCAGGTGTTCACTCAGGTAGTAACGCATCCCCAGGCTGCCATCTATGGTGCGCTCGTAGCTGAAATACGGTGAGGCCTGGGAGAGGTAATAGATGTATTTCCCCTCGCTAAAAAGCTCTAGCTGGCTATCGCCAATGCGTTGCTGGTAGTCCCAGCCCAGGGTCGCGGTGGGGTAGGAGACGTGCTGGGTATTGAAGAAGATCTGGATAAATTCATTCGAATCAAAATAGGCATCCCGCAGGCCACCGAGCAGCAGAAACTCCAACCGCTTGCGCTTTTGTTTCCAGAAGCGGTAACCGGCCCCGCTGTTGTAGTCCACTTGCAGGTAGTTGCTGTCGAGCATGTTGTACTGGTAATCCACCGTGGTGCGCCAGTACCAGCGATCGGCCAGGAAGTAGTCGACCTTCGGCTGCAGTCGATAGTTGTGATCCGTGGTGGTGCTGTTGGAGGTGTCGTAGTCGTACTCCCCTTCCAGCCCGGTCCGCCAGCTGGGGTCCTCCATCTCCAGCTTGCCCTTGACGCTCAGGTTGTTGGTGCGGCTGCTGTTTTGCTTGATCTTGAGGCTGACATCGCTGCTGCCCGAGAGGTGCCACTTCTCTTCGTCGGGGCTCAGCAGGGCGAGATCGATCCCCTTCTTGCTCAGCGCCGGGGAGGGGGCCTGCTTGGCACGCCAGCGTTTGACTGCGGTGCGCGGGATCTTGACTTCGCCGCCGAAGGGGAAGCTCAGGGTCAGGCTCTCCTCGCCCGGCGTCACCTCGCCGGTCAGGCGATCGCCGTTCTTGAGCCAGATGGTGTCGGCGGCGGCGGGCAGCGCCAGCAGCAACAGCAAGAGGGTCACAACTCTCATAGGTCACTCGGTGAATTGGTGAAGTAGTCTGAATGCCACAGGGGGGCGAGGCGCAACCTGGTCGCGCCTCGCTTTTTGCCACTTTACGCGGTTAGCCGTGCAGTGTGGCGGACTTTTCCATCAGCGGCTCTTCGGTCTCCACTATATGTATGGGAGGGATCCCGGAGGATGCACTCCATGTAGAGCTGACGCTGATGCCGGTGTTACTGCCGGTGCATCCGCACGAACTTTTCCATCAGCGGCTCTTCGGTTTCCACCCTATGTATGGAGGGGATCCCGGAGGATGCACTCCATGTAGAGCTGACGCTGATGCCGGGGTTACTGCCGGTGTATCCGCACGAACTTTTCCATCAGCGGCTCTTCGGTCTCCACCATATGTATGGAGGGGATCCCGGAGGGTGCACTCCGTGTAGAGCTGACGCTGATGCCGGTGTTACTGCCGGTGCATCCGCACGAACTTTTCCATCAGCTGATCTTCGGTTTCCACATGGGCGGGATCCCAGATGATGCAGTCGATAGGGCAGACGCTGATACAGGTCGGCTTCTCGTAATGCCCGACACACTCGGTACAGCGACTGGGGTCGATCTCGTAGATCTCCTCCCCCAGGCTGATGGCCTGGTTCGGACACTCCGGGTCGCACATGTCGCAATTGATGCACTTGTCGGTGATGAGCAGGGACATATCAGGGCGCCGAGTGGGGATTGCGGGTGTCTTCCCGATCGCTCAGGTTGCGCAGCAGGATGCCGTAGTTCACATCGACCTCTTTGGGCACCGGTACATAGACCACATGGCCGTTGCCCGGTGCTGTGTCGATGAGCTCGCCCTTGCGGTTTTGCATCTGCTCCAGGTTGAAACTGAGGTTGCCCTGGGGGGTCATCAGCTCCAGGTTGTTGCCCACCAGGAACTTGTTTTTCACCTCGACCTCGACCATGTCACCCTGGCGGCCGGTGATCTCGCCGACGAACTGCTGGGTGTCGGAGACCGAGTAGCCGTAGTCGTAGTTCTGGTATTCGCTGTGGGTGTGGCGGCGCAGGAAGCCCTCGGTGTAGCCGCGGTGGGCCAGATTCTCGAGGGTGGTCATCAGGGTCGGATCAAACGGACGGCCGGCGGCGGCGTCATCGATGGCCTTGCGATAGACCTGGGCGGTGCGGGCGCAGTAGTAGAAGGACTTGGTGCGCCCCTCGATCTTGAGCGAATGGACCCCCATCCTGGTCAGGCGCTCCACGTGCTGGATGGCACGCAAGTCCTTGGAGTTCATGATGTAGGTGCCGTGTTCGTCCTCAAAGGCGGTCATGAACTCGCCCGGGCGGTTGGACTCTTCCAGCAGCACCAGGGCATCGGTCGGTTTGCCGGCCCCCAGAGTCGGATCGACCTTCTGCACGGCGATCGGCTCCTGACGGTGGACGATCTGGCCCACCTCGTTCTCCTTGCCCTCATGCACCTTGTACTCCCAGCGGCAGGCGTTGGTGCAGGTGCCCTGGTTGGGATCGCGCTTGTTGATGTAGCCGGAGAGCAGGCAGCGGCCGGAGTAGGCCATGCACAGGGCGCCATGGACGAACACCTCCAGCTCCATCTCCGGCACCTGCATGCGGATCTCCTCGATCTCGTCCAGCGACAGCTCGCGAGAGAGGATGGCACGGGTCAGGCCCATCTGATGCCAGAACTTCACCGTGGCCCAGTTGACCGCGTTGGCCTGCACCGAGAGGTGGATGGGCATATCCGGGAAGGCTTCGCGCATCATCATGATGAGACCGGGATCGGACATGATGAGGGCGTCCGGCTTCATCTCCACCACGGGGCGCATGTCGCGCACGAAGGTCTTGAGCTTGGAGTTGTGGGGCTGGATGTTGGCCACCACATAGAACTGTTTGCCGAGGGCATGGGCCTCGTTGATGCCGAGCTGCAGGTTTTCGTGGTCGAACTCGTTGTTGCGCACCCGCAGGCTGTAGCGGGGCTGGCCGGCATAGACGGCGTCGGCGCCATAGGCGTAGGCGTAACGCATGTTTTTCAGGGTCCCGGCCGGGGAGAGCAATTCTGGCTTGAACATGGGGGTCTCTCTGGTCTGATTGCAAATCAGCAGCTAATACTATGTATTGCTGTTAAATCAATGTGTTACTGCTCGCGTGACGGCATCTTGTGCCCGTTTGCAGGGGCGCAGAGTGTACCAGAAAAGCGTGAGCAGGATCTAAGTAATAATGGACCTCGCCTCGCCCCGGCGATTGTATCTTGTGGCCCTGCGGGATAGGGTGAGAGGGTCTTTGAGCGAGGAGCCAACGATGGAAAACCTTATCAAGATCCTGATCGCCATCTTTCTGCCCCCCTTGAGCGCCTTCTTGCAAGTGGGCCTCTCCTTTCACTTCCTGCTGAACATAGTCCTCACCCTGCTGGGAGGATTGCCCGGCATGGTCCATGCTTTGTGGTTGCTGCTCAAGGAGAGAAGGGGGTAACAGGATGCGGATTCGAGAGGCCGAGAGAGCCGATGAGGAGGCGCTGGCGCGCCTTTTTTTGCGGGAGAGACGCAACACCTTTCACTGGGTGGCGGGGCATCACTTTTGTCTCGAGGAGTGGGCCGAGCAGAGTGCCGGTGAACGGGTCTGGCTGGCCGAGCGGGGGGAGCGGATCGTCGGTCTGGTCAGCCTGTGGCCGGCGGATCGCTTTATCCATCACCTCTATGTGGAGGAGGAGAGCCGAGGTCAGGGGGTGGGGCGTGCCCTGCTCGAGCGGGCGTTGGCTCTGGGCTCGGGCCCGGCCTCCCTCAAGGTGAGCGAGAGCAACTGGGCGGCCATCGGCTTCTATCATCGTCTCGGTTGGCAGGATGACATGGAGCGGGGCGAGTGCCCGGTGACCGGTCCCTGGCGACGGCTGGTGTTGCTCCAGGCGGGATGATGGTTGAGATGGCAAAAAAAAGGGGCGCATTTGCGCCCCTTTTTGATCATGATCCCGCATGGGATCGTCAGTTTTTGACATAGATGCTGACGTTGACGTTATTTCTCGTCGTCGCAGGAATCGATTCGAGCGGATCGGTCAGTTTGTCGAGCATGCTCTGGTTGCTGGTCTGGGCCAGTACAAAGGCGATCAGGGCCCGCTCACCGCGCCAGAAGGTGCGCTCGTCTGCACTCAATGCGCTGTTGCTGGCATGGGCGCGGATCTGCTCGCTCCACTGGGGCAGCCAGCCGACGACCTCTCCCCAGAACTCTTGCTTGATGGCTCTGCCGATACCGTCAAAGGTGGCCCATGCCTGCTGCAACTGACTGTCGGTGTAGGTGGGCCCGCTACCGAGTTTGTAGCCAGTCGCCGAGACGGTGAGCTCGCCAAGGGCTGCGCCATAGGGCTTGCCGCTGAGCCAGGCGGCATTCAGCTTGTCGAGCATCGCCTTATCCAGCGTGATGGCGGCCTTGGCCATGGCCACGCGTTGTTCACCACTGAACAGGTTGCGAATGTTTGGATTGGTCAGCACATCCCCGTACACGGCGCGCAGACGCAGTGCATAGGCCGGGAGATTGATGGTGTCAAACAGCGTCTTGATGCCCTGATTGGTGGCACGGTCGAACAGCAGGTTGGTACTGTCCCAGGCCAGCACGTTGCCGTTGCCAAAGGTGAACTTCCTTCCCTTGTAATCCAGGGTGCGCAGTGCCGGTTGTTCGTCCGCTGCGAGTGGCAGAGAAATGTAGTCCACCAAACGGCGCGCACTCTCTTTCTGCAGGCTGTCGCCGGTTTGACCCCACTTGAGGATCTGGCTCAGCATCGCCTTGTTAAGGCGTGCGTTGGAGGTCGAATCCAGATCGAAGTAGTTGGCCAGTGTCGCCAGGGAGGGGTTGAGCCCTTCCAGGGTACGCTTGCTATCCCAGCGATAGGGGCTGAAGGGGAAGACCTGCCTGCCATCCTTGTCCACAAAGACCGGCTGCTCGGGCAGGGCCTCACCCAGTACCATGGCGCGGATCTGTGCCTTGAGGCGGCTCTCGACCATGGGCAGATCGATCAGGGCCAGGGCATCCCCGTTCTCGGTCCAGCGGCGGGTGTCGCGGCTGACCAGGAACTTCATGGCAAGCAGCTTGTCCGGCCAGGCACCCAGTACATCCCGCTCGTTGGAGAAGGGATGGTTGGGATCGTTGGGGCTGACCGAATCGAGCGGTACCCCATCCCGGGTCTCGGAGAGAACCTTGTACCCCTTGTCGTGCTTGGCGAGGGCATCGCCAAAGCCGGGGGCGAAGCAGCTCATCGGCAGGGACTGGCCGGCCGGCATGTCGTACTTCACCTCCCCATAGAGTTTGGTGAGGGGAAGTTGGCTGATATTACCGCTGCTGTCTTGTACCTCACACACCTTGTCCGGACGGGCGATCACATCCAGCATAAAGTCGGCCGCATCCATGGCGGCGCGGCCATAGGCACAGAACCAGGCATCGGTCGGCGCCGCAGCACTCGGGTTACAGAAGCGCGGGCTGGTGACGATGGAGCTCAGAAACTCACCGGGTTTCTCGTCACCCGAGCCATAGGCGTTGCGGAAGATGGTATCGATGCGCTCGAAATCCTCGATGAAGTCGCGGACTTCGGAGAACTCGTTGAGGCGCCCCACCGTGTATCCCATCAGGGTGTTATCCCAGAACTCCTGCTTGTCGAGACGGGTGTTGCGACGCTCATAGCTGTCCACATAGTTTTGACGGCGGAAGGCCATGATCTCGGCCAGGTTGGTCCCCTCGTCGAAGCGCTTGCAGTTGCTGTTGAGCGAGACGTTGCCATCGGTACAGAAGTCATAGGGCTTGCGCGCCAGGCTGCCTTTCTTGAGCTGCTCCTGGAAGGAGTTGTCGAGGCTCTGCCACGAGCTCAGGAGCTCTCCCTTGTCGAGCAGGGTTTTAACCGCATTGAGCTGGCCGTAGTTCACCGCCGGGTTGCTGTTGAGATAGGCGAGATCCAGCTCGTCCAGGGGCAGCAGCACGGCCGGGCGCGGGCCGGTCGGCTTGCCTTCCCCATCCTTGGGGGCCTCCCCGTAGGGCACCTCGAGTTGACGGGCATAGGCAAAACGCAGGGCGGCGCGATCGTAGGGGCCGAAGATGGGCAGCTCGTCAAACTCGGAGGCTGCATAGTCCATGATGGAGCTGTAGGCCGGTACATGTTGCAGCCCCAGGCTCTTCGCCTCTTCCGGGCTGTAGAAGTTCTTCTTGTCACGGGAGCCGGCGAAGTTGTGGCGCAGACCCAGGTTGTGGCCGAGCTCGTGGACCAGGGTGGAGCGGTACATGTGGGCGGAGATGGCGGTGCTGATACGCTCCCGCTGTCCCTCGTCGAGGGCCTTCCACTTCTTCATGCGGGTCTTGGCGTCGTCTTCGTAGAGACTGGCATCCTGATAGTCGATGCCGGAGACCAGCCCCTTGCTGGTAGCAGAGACCCAGATGGCCTCTTCCCCGAAGGCGTTGTTCTCGGACCAGCGCTTGAGACGCTCGGCATTGGCCTTGGCCAGGGTCTTGAGATCGCTGTCCTGGGTGGTCTGGGTGATGCCAAGGGTGGCCTGCTCCTTGCGCAGGGGCTGCTGGGTGAAGCTCTTCTCCACCTGGGCCACCTGCTGCTCGGAGAGATCGACACTGGCCTTCATGGCGTTGGCCGGATCGGCCAACTTGGCAAAGTCGATGCCGGACATGATGCCATCGGCCTTGAGCTCCTGGCGGTTGAAGCGACGCGCCAGATCGTTCCAGACCCGGGGAACGGCTGTCTTGATGACGCCGGAATACTGGTTCACGTGGGCTTTGACTATCTCGCCGGTGAGGGGGTTGGCGACCGAGGGGCCGTAGCCGAGCAGACCGTTGGCCAGGGGGCGGTCGATCAGGTTGATCATGCTGACGCGCAGATCGCCGACCTGGCGACCGGCGGGGGCGCTCGGGTTGACGATATTGAGGGGCGGTACGCCGGTGCCGGCCAGGGACTGGTTGATGTGGCGCACCGAGTCCAGGGTCACATCGAGGAAGAGCTTGTTCTCCGGCTTGAAGAAGGTGTCGCTCAGGTAGTAGTCGATGGTGGCCTTGCCCGGGTTGAAGCGGTTGAGGTAGGCGCGCTTGCTGCCATCGGTGGCGGAGCCCTGGGCGTCGAGCTTGTCAAACTCTGAGGTGAAGAAGCCAAATTCGCTCTCGTCGTCCGGGGCATAGCGGATGGGCTTATAGCCGGGGGAGGCGATCTTGTCGAGCTTGACCAGGGAGTAGTAGAAGCTGGTGGTGAAGGAGAGATCGCTCAGGCTCTGGTTGTAGTAATCGTCCAGGGCGTTGCGCTTGACGGTGAAGGTGCGCTCGAGTTCGACGTTGATAACGCCCTTCTCGGCATCCATCTCCCAGCGAACCACTCGGGGGTCGGCCGTTTCGCTGATGCTGTCGTTGTTGTACCAGAGATCGATGGTGTTGATCTCGTGCCCCTTCAGATCCTTGAAGACGGGGTGGAAGAAGGCCTTCTTGTCCCAGGTGACGTTCTTGTCGGTGTTCTCCTCTTCCTTGCGGGTGCACTCACCGTAGGCATCTTCGGCGCAGCGATAGTCCCGATAGTCGCCCGGAATGGTGAGCACGGGGGCCACATCGTTCCAGCGTGGCGGCTGACCGGCCGCGGTGGTGTCGCGGTCTACCTGGACCACCCGCAGCCCCTCTTCGACGAACTGCAGGCGGACGACCTTCTCGTCCCCCTGGAAGAAGGGGTCCATGTTGGATGCGTATCGGGGGGCATCGGCGGTCGAAGGAACGTAGAGCCACAGCTCGCCGGTGTCGAAGGCGCGCCATGCCTGCTGTTCGGCCGCCTTGGGGACCTCTTTATAGGGCTCGTCGCCAGCGCCGCAGCCGAGCAGCAGCATGCTCACCGATGCCGCAATCAGTGTTTGCCTGAACATAAGGGTTTCCTTTCCTTTAGTTTTTTATGGTGGTCAGAAGCTGTAAGAGATCAGGGCCGACCAGGTTGAGTTGCGCTTGTTGAACAGCTCGATGGAGCCGGTGCCGCCCCGCTCGAGGTCATAGACAACCCCGGTGTTGGAGTACATCAATCCGATGGACCAGTTATCGGTCAGGTCGTAATAGATGCTCTCGGCGTGGATATAGTCATCCTTCTGCCGAGTACCCTGATAGGTGCGATGGGAGTTGAAGACCAGGCTGGCGTTGAGGCTCCAGCGCTCCCAGCCGGTGTAATCGAGGCTGAGCAGGTTCTCCAGGGTCCACTCCTTGAGGGAGCGGCCGCCACGGGTCTTGTACTCGTGGAAGTTCTTCATCAGCCTGGGTTGCCAGGTGAATTCGAGCCCGTCCAGCAGGCTGGCCAGGTCGATGGAGAGGGGGGTGGCGACTCGCAGTGAGGTGTGCAGATCGTCCTTGCGGCTCTGGGTTGACAAGGGCAGGCGCAGGCTGCCATCCAGACCCAGGGTGATCTCTTCGGTCAGGGTGAACAGATCGCTGTTGCCATATTTTATCCAGCCATCCTGCCAATACTGCCCCTTGGGGTTATCGAAGGCGTGGATCCCGGCCAGGTTGATACTGGCCTTGCTGCCGTTGTCGAAGCGGTAGTCGAGTATGGCGTTGAGACCGGCGCTACGCATCTCGTGATAGCTGCCGTGTTCGTAGAAGTTGCTGGTGTAGTCGAGCTCCAGCGAGCCGCCCCAGGGAGAGTCGGGGGCACACTCTTGGGCCACTGCCGTGGTGGGCAGAGCCTGCAGCAGCAGTGCCGCAAGGCCTGCCGTCATTATCCTGATTGTCATTGTTTTTGCTTCCGTTGCGCCTGAACTTTCCTGCATTCGGGATGCAGGGAGAGTGGTTCTATCATTGCCACCTTCCCTTCGTCAAACGGATGTTTTTTGAGCTATTTTCTTTTTTTTGTGCTCTTTGTGGTGATTCGTTCTGATGGTTTTTTTATTAATGGTTTTTTTGATTGGTTTAATCGTTATATTTTGAAATATAAACTGATTTACTGTGTTTAAAGTTAATACTTCAGGTGGTGGCAAACACTGATTATTGCTTCTTTTGTGGTGTTTTGTGCCGGGTTTCCCCGGCTGGAATCGGTGGTTGACCCCTCTTTTCGCCAGGACTCAAGAGTCTCGCCAGTTGGTCGATATTCCTGAACCATGGGTCAACGGGAGCATGTCGACCCGGTTTATGACTCTGTGGACAGGTTTTGTCGTAGTGCCATTTGGCTGCTATGATCCTGCGCTTCATTTCGCCTAGACGCCCATCATAAGGACGTGATCGTCAACGCACCCCTTCCCAGGCCAGTTGAGGATTACCCATGTCATTCAAAGATTTGGCTATCGGCAAGAAGATTGCCGTGGTCTTCTCCATCATCGCCGCCATCAATATGGCGTTCGGTGTCTATCTCTTCTCCGAACTCGGCGGCATCCGCAGTCGGGTGCTGAACTTCACCGATTCGACCCTGCCGAGCGTGCTCTCGGTGGAGAAGCTCATCTACGAGATCTCCTACCTGCGCCGGGCCGAGTTCGCCATCCTGACCATACCGGATCCCCAGGAGCTGCAGCGCCGTCTGGCTCGCCGTGGTGAGACCCTGGCCCGTATCGACCGCATGTTTGCCGACTACGAACACACCGTGGGCGATGGCCACGAGCGCCAGGTGTTCGACCAGGTCAAGCAGGTGTGGCTGCGCTATCAACAGGCCCTGCGCCCCTTCGAGAGCTCGGTGGCAAGCGGCAACATGGTCGCGGCCCAGCCCGCCCTGATGGGGACCCTCTCCCTGTTCGGTGAGCTGGAGAAGGCGATGGATGCCCTGGTTGAGGTCAACCTCGGCTTTGTCAGCAACAATCGCAGCGATCTGCTGGCGACCCTCTCTTTGGTGAGCACCTCTACCCTGGTGAGCCTGGGGGCCATGCTCCTCTTCATGGTGGTGATGACCTGGTTTCTGAGCCGCCAGATCTGCCAGCCTCTGAGTGCCGTGGTGCGTCTGTCCAACGACATTGCGCGGGGCGATCTCACCACCCGCATCGATCGCCGAGCCATCGGTAACGACGAGCTGGGCCGACTGGCCGACGCATCCCTTGCCATGCAGGACAATCTGCGTCGCCTCATCGAGGAGGTGGTGGCCGCGGTGACCCAGCTCGGTACTTCCATCGAGGAGGTGAGCGCCGTCTCCGAGCAGACGTCGGGGGGCGTGCGTGCCCAGCAGGCGGAGATCACCCAGGTCGCCGCCGCCATGACCCAGATGAAGGCGACCGTGGCCAATGTGGCCGCCAACACCGAGATCGCCTCCGGCGAGACCACGGCCACCAGCGAGCTGGTGCGCCAGGGGGATCACGACGTGCAAGGGGTGATCGCCGCCAACAGCCGCCTGGCCGAGCAGATCGAGGAGGCGGGTAGCCTGGTGGTACAGCTCGAGCAGGAGTCCGGCCGCATCAACATGGTGGTGGATGTGATCCGCGACATCGCCGAGCAGACCAACCTGCTGGCCCTCAACGCCGCCATCGAAGCGGCCCGTGCCGGCGAGTCGGGCCGCGGTTTTGCGGTGGTGGCTGACGAGGTGCGCACCCTGGCCGGCCGTACCCAATCCTCTACCGGTGAGATCGCCAGGATCATCGAGTCCCTGCAGCAGCGGGCCAATGCGGTGCGGCAGGTGACCGAACTCAGTCGTGAGATGATCGAGGAGTGTGTCACCCAGAGTGAGCGTACCGGCGAGGGGATCCGTCGCATCGCCGAGGCGGCCAACAAGATCGCCGACATGGGGATCCAGATTGCCAGCGCCTGCGGTGAGCAGGATGCGGTCTCCGATGAGCTGAGCCGCAACGTGGAGCGGATCAACGACTCGGCCAGCGAAGTGGCCCAGGGGGCCCAGCACACGGCGAGCGCCTGCGTGGAGCTGAGTCAGCTGGCGGCCGGATTGCAGCAGACGGTGGGCCGTTTCCGCCTCGCCTGATTGCCCAAAGCCACCGAGAGGTGGCTTTTTTGTGGCCGGGGATTGCGCCGGTGGGTCTCTTTTGTTACCACTGAAGGTTTCCGGCATCCTCCATGCCGGGCGCACACAAGGAGTCGTTATGCGCCTGCCCCCCTTTCCCCCGCTGGTCTGGATCCTGATCCTCGGCACCTTCATGGTGCGTACCAGCTTCTTCATGGTCTGGCCCTTCCTCTCCATCCTGCTCTACCGGGAGTACGCCCTGTCGGCCTCCGGCATCGGGGTCTTGTTGGGCGGCGCGGCCGTGCTCTCCTGCCTTATCGGCTTCTATGTGGGCTGGCTCTCCGACAAGTTCGGCCGGCGCACCATACTGCTGCTCGGTTGCGCCCTGTCGTGCGGCGCCTACCTGTTGCTTGGCTTTGGCCACTCCCTCTGGATCATCGCCATCGGGGTGTTTGGCTCGGGCCTCTCCTATGCCTTTATCGACACACCGGGCAAGGCGCTGATGGGGGATCTGCTGCCCGAGAAGGCGCAGCGCGAGTTGGCCCTGCACCTGCGCTACTTCCTGCTCAACGTGGGGGCAGGGGTGGGCCCTCTCGTTGGCGTCATGGTGGGGCTGGGGGCGCGCCAGGAGACCTTCGTGGTGACGGCGGCCAGTTATGCCCTGCTCGGTATCGGTTTTCTGCTCGGCTTTCGCCGCGACTGCGTCGGTCGACCGGATGCGGGCCTCACCCTGGGGGCCATGCTCAGGGTCGTGGGGCGGGATCGGGCCTTCCTGCTCTTTATCCTCGCCAACTTGCTGATGATGCTGGTCTATGCCCAGGTGGAGTCGCCGTTGATCCAGTATCTGACCCGCGCCGGTGCCCCGGAGGTGGAGACGCTGGTGGCCCTGCTGGTGGCCACCAATGCGCTCACCATCATCACATTGCAATTTCCCCTGCTGCATCTGACCCGGCGCTGGCGGGTGAGCCTGCGGCTGCAGTTTTCCATCTTGCTGATGGCATCGGCCCAGGTATTGTTCGCCCTGTCGAGTCCGGCCCTGTACTGGCCCTGGCTGGTGGCGGTTTTCTTGTTGAGCGTGGGGGAGGCGGTGTTGTTCCCGCTTTTCAACGTGCTGATCGATGAGATGGCGCCGGCTCACCTCAAGGGAAGCTACTTCGGGGCGAGTGCCCTGGCCGGGCTCGGCTGGGCGCTCTCACCCCTGGTGGGGGGATGGCTGTTGCAGGTATGGGGCGGCCCGGCCCTGTTTGCCGTGATGGCCGGCATCTGCGTGCTGGTGTTTGCCCTCTACGGGGCGGGCAGCCGGGAGGTGCGCCCATCGGCCGGGCCGGCCGGCTGCAAAGATTAGAAGGTGAGCACCTTGTCGGCGGCCAGGGTCCAGTCGGCCAGCTCACTCAGGGTGCCTATCTCGACCCCCTCGATGAGGGGCAAGGGGCTCAGGCCACGGCCGTCACAACAGGTCTTGCACAGGCGCACCGGTACCTGCTGGGCCAGCAGGATCTCCAGCATCTGGCGCAGGTTGTACCCCTCGGCCGGCGCCTGGCCGGGGAGGGCGGCAGTGACCGCATCGGACATCAGAAACAGCCTGAGGCTGACCCCCTCGCGCTCGGCCAGGGCGAGAGAGAGGCGCAGGGCGTTGAAGAGGGACTCGCTGCCATAGGGGGCGCCGTTGGCGATGATGACAATCTCTTGGCTCATAGTGGATTCCATCGGGTTAGAAAATGGCGATGCTAACACGTTACCGAGGCGGTAAAAGTGAGAAGGGTCAAGGGGATTGATCGCGTTGACTATGGCGACCCGCTCACAAAATCGGGACGGCTTGTCACCAAAATGTGGCTGAAATGAGTCTGGTTGTTATCATGGTGAAACCTGTTGCGAAAGGAGAGTCCGATGAAATCCGTAATCCCGTTTCTGTTGCTGGGGGCCATGGCGGCTCCTGCCTTTGCCGATGAGTGCTCCCTGACTGTCGAGGCGGACGACGCCATGAAGTTCAATACCGCCGCCATGACGGTGCCGGCCACCTGCCAGGAGGTGACGGTCACCCTCAAGCACGTGGGCAAGTTGCCGGTCACCGCCATGGGCCACAACTGGGTGCTGGCGGCTACTGCCGACATGCAGGCGGTCGCCACCGAGGGGATGAGCGCCGGGGCCGACAACAACTACATCAAGCAAGACGATCCCCGCGTCATTGCCCATACCAAGCTGGTGGGCGGCGGTGAGAGCACCTCCATCACCTTCCCGACCAAGGATCTGGCCGGCAAGGATCTCAGCTTCTTCTGCTCCTTCCCCGGCCACTGGGCCATCATGAAGGGCAGCTTCAAGGTGGGCTAATCCCGCCGTAGTGAAGGGGCAGCAGACGCTGCCCCTTTTTTATGTCTTAACCGCAGGGTTGCAGGGTGAAGAAGGCGAGCGTCGCCCGCTTCTGGCAGGTCAGCGCCAGCGCCGGCTCGCCGCTGATGCTCAGGGTGTCACCGCTTTGCAGCTCATGTCCGCCCGCCTCCAGAGTGCCATCGAGCAGGACCACCAGGTAGGTGTTGGCCGGCTCCAGGGTCAGGCTCAGGGAGAAGGGGAGGTTGAGCACCCGGGCATTGGCCTTGATGCGTGCCGGGTCGTAGATGAGCCCGAGATCGGTCACCTCTTTTTTCAGCAGGGCGCAGTGGGTTGGCTCGCTCCCGTCGAAGTGGGCGATCTCGTAGGTGGCATAGGGGTGCCCGTTGAGCACGAAGCCGGCCCCCTTGATGGGGAGCAGGATGCGCGAGAAGCCCGGGAAGGGGGAGAAGGGGCCATCCTCGCGGATCGGCGCCATGCTCAGGCGATAGTCAAAGTCGAGGGCTGCCAGGCTGGCGCCGCCCGGGGAGACGAGGATCTCGGCGGTGGTGCCGCGGCCACTCTTCCACGGCATGGGGCGGTAGCGGGATTGGGGGATCAGGGTAAACACACTCTCTCCTGGCTGGAAGGGGAGGGGCAGAGATAGCACGAGGCGGACGCGATGGAAAGCCGGGGATGTGAGCCGGGCCCGGATTTGTCCCGTTGCCACCGCTACACTGGCGGTTTCGTCCCGGTTGGAGCCGTACCATGACCCACAAGATCATTCTGGATACCGATCCCGGCATCGACGATGCCATGGCCATCCTCTTTGCCGAGGCCCATCCGGGCGTCGAGCTGCTCGCCATCACCACCGTCTTTGGCAATGCCACCATCGAGGATGGCACTCGCAACGCCCTCTGGCTCAAGGAAAAATACGCCATGAAGGCGGACGTGGCCAAAGGGGCTGACCGCCCGCTGCGGCGTCCGCCGGTGGGGCCGACCACTATCGTCCACGGGGAACACGGCTTCGGGGATGTCGAGGCCGGCGCCGTACGGGGATGCCCCGACCCGCGCCCCGCCTGGCAATACATGGCTGATGCCGTCAAGGCGGCGCCGGGCGAGATCACCCTGGTGGCCATAGGGCCGCTCACCAACCTGGCGCTGGCCCTCGAGCATGCGCCCGAGATAACCGGCCTGGTCAGGCAGGTGGTGGTGATGGGGGGGGCGTTTGGCGTCAACGGCCATCGGGGCAACGTGACCCCCTATGCCGAGGCCAATATCCACGACGATCCCGAGGCCGCCGACCGGGTCTTCACCGCCGACTGGCCCCTGGTCATCATCGGCCTCGACGTGACCCAGCAGAGCGTCTTCAGCGGCGCCTACCTGGATGCCCTGCGCGATGACGCGGGCGAGCCGGGGCGTTTCATCTGGGATGTCAGCCGCTATTACCTGCGCTTTTATTCGTCGCGCATCGGCATGGACGGCTGCCATGTGCACGATCCGTCCGCCATCGCCTATGTCATCGACCCAGCCCTGTTTACCCTGCGCGACGGACCGGTTCGGGTGGTGACCGAGGGGCCTGCCATCGGCCACACCCTGCAGAAGTTTGACGGCCGGCGTCACCCGCACGACGAGTGGGCCGATTACCGGGCGCAGCGGGTCGGGGTGGCGGTGGATGACGGGGCCCTGCTGGCCCTCTATCGCCAGACCCTGATCGACTGGGGAAGGTCTCACCCCTGACGCTCTCGGGTGGCCTGTGGCGTCTATCGCTCGGGCCACCCTGTTTTCCCCTTATATCTCTGCCGCTGCGGGTGCCTGAAAGGGTCGCCATTGAGACTTATTATTTCCTTCCCGATTCAATTTTATCCTCTCTGTTTTTCCTCCTTTATTTCCTGATTTCCATATTAACCTGGTGTGTTAATAAAATGTTTGTTTGTGGCGAGGTGGGAAATGCGCGCTGTCGTTATTTTATCCTATCCGAGATTGTTTATCGTGATTAATTTGTGACTCCATTGGGGCTTATTGTTGGGTTTCGTCGGGAGGTGCTTTCTGAATGTTGAATGAAAATCCTTGAATGGCATCAATTTTCATATGGTTTTATCGGGCTTTTTTTCGCTTGAGCGGACAAAAAACAGCCTTTCTGGGGTTTTGTTGTTCGAAATAATTAATCCTGTTGAGGCGATATATCAAGCGGCACGGTACGTCGCTTGAATAAATTGAGGCGGCTTGTTGCGATTAATTTTTCACGTTGTTAACGGGATGGGGCATTGCAATAGAATAATGCATTTTATCGATACCTTTACCCCTTTCGTATTAGAGGACGCAGTATGAGACCTTCTCGGCTGATAAGAGGGTGTGCAGCCTTGCTGGGAGTGCCATTGAGCCTGCTGCTCAGCGGTTGTGACATGGCCTTGATGAACCCCAAAGGGCAGATCGGTGTGGAGCAGAAATCCCTGATCCTGACCGCCCTGATGCTGATGCTCATCGTGGTGATTCCTGTCATCATCATGACCGTCGCCTTCGCCCGCAAGTATCGGGCCGCCAACACCGGGGCCACCTATGCCCCCAACTGGGCCCACTCCAATAAAATCGAAGCGGTCGTCTGGACCATTCCGGTCATCATCATCGTCATCCTGGCGACCATTACCTGGAAGACGGCTCACGAGCTGGATCCCTACAAGCCCCTCGACTCGGCGGTGAAACCGGTCAGGGTCGATGTGGTCTCTCTGGACTGGAAGTGGCTGTTCGTCTATCCGGATCTTGGCATCGCTACCGTCAACGAGCTGGCTTTCCCGGCCAACACCCCGGTCAACTTCCGCGTCACCTCGGGCACTGTGATGAACTCCTTCTTCATCCCGCAACTGGGTGGCCAGATCTACGCCATGGCCGGCATGCAGACCAAGCTGCACCTCATCGCCAACGAACCGGGCGAGTACAAGGGGATCTCCGGCAGCTACAGCGGCGCCGGCTTCTCGGGCATGAAGTTCAAGGCCATCGCCACCCCGGACCAGGCCGCCTTCGACGCCTGGGTCGCCAAGGTCAAGGGCTCGCCCAGGCAACTCACCACCATGGCCCAGTACGATGAACTCGCCAAGCCGACCCAGTACCATCCGGTGGAGTACTACTCCAGCGCCGATCCCCAACTGTTCGTCAACCTGATCAACAAGTTTATGGGCGACATGAAGCATGGTGAGCACGCCGCAATGAGTCATGAAGGCATGAATCACGACGATGCCAAGGCCCCCATGAATCATGAAGGCATGAATCACGACGATGCCAAGGCCCCCATGAATCATGAAGGCATGCATCACGACGATGCCAAGGCCCCCATGAATCACGAAGACATGAATCACGACGGCGATCAGGCCTCCATGAATCACGAAGGCATGGCGCACGACGCGCCCATGCACCATGAGGAGCAGGCTGGCCACAGCGGCCACCTGCCGGCCGACAAGACTGTGACAGCGGGTACTCACTGATGTTTGGAAAATTAACCCTCGACGCCATCCCGTTTCATGAGCCTATCATCATGGTCACCATCGCCTGCATCCTGCTGGGCGGTCTGGCCATCACCGGGCTCATCACCTACTACGGCAAGTGGCAATATCTGTGGAAAGAGTGGCTCACCTCGGTGGACCACAAGCGCCTCGGGATCATGTACCTCATCCTCGGCATGATCATGCTCATCCGCGGCTTCGCCGATGCGGTGATGATGCGCACCCAGCAGGTGATGGCCTCTGCCGGCGGCGACGGCATTCTGCCGCCACACCACTACGACCAGATCTTCACCGCCCACGGTGTCATCATGATCTTCTTCGTGGCCATGCCGCTGGTGATCGGTCTGATGAACATCGTCGTGCCGCTGCAGATCGGCGCCCGCGACGTGGCCTTCCCCTTCCTGAACAACCTGAGCTTCTGGTTCACCGCCGCCGCCGTGGTGCTGATCAACGTCTCCCTCGGGGTCGGTGAATTCGCCCAGACCGGCTGGCTGGCCTATCCGCCCCTGTCGGGACTGGAATTCAGCCCCGGGGTCGGGGTCGATTACTGGATCTGGAGTCTGCAGATATCGGGTCTGGGCACCCTGCTGACCGGGGTGAACTTCTTCGCCACCATCATCAAGATGCGCGCCCCGGGCATGACCATGATGCGTCTGCCGGTCTTCACCTGGACCGCCCTGTGTGCCAACGTGCTGATCATCGCCTCCTTCCCGATCCTCACCGTCACCATCGCCCTGCTCACCGCAGACCGTTATCTGGGTACCCATTTCTTTACCAATGACATGGGTGGCAACATGATGATGTACATCAACCTGATCTGGGCCTGGGGTCACCCCGAGGTGTACATCCTGGTGCTGCCGGTGTTCGGTATCTTCTCCGAAGTGGTGGCCACCTTCTGCAAGAAGAAGCTGTTCGGTTACACCTCCCTGGTGTGGGCGACCGTCGCCATTACCGTGCTCTCCTTTATCGTGTGGCTGCACCACTTCTTCACCATGGGCTCCGGGGCCAACGTGAATGCCTTCTTCGGCATCACCACCATGATCATCTCCATCCCGACCGGGGTGAAGATCTTCAACTGGCTGTTCACCATGTACCGTGGTCGCATCGAGTTCACCTCGCCCATGCTCTGGACCGTCGGCTTCATCATCACCTTCTCCATCGGTGGTATGACCGGGGTGCTGCTCTCGGTGCCGGCGGCCAACTTCGTGCTGCACAACAGCCTGTTTTTGATAGCCCACTTCCACAACGTCATCATCGGTGGCGTGGTGTTCGGTTGCTTCGCCGGTATCACCTACTGGTTCCCCAAGGCGTTTGGCTTCAAGCTCAATGACACCTGGGGCAAGCGCTCCTTCTGGTTCTGGATCGTCGGCTTCTTCGTGGCCTTCATGCCCCTCTACGTGCTGGGCTTCATGGGCATGACCCGTCGCGTCAGCCAGCAGATTGACCCTGAGTTCCACCCCTGGCTGGTGGTGGCCGCCGTCGGCGCCGCCCTCATCGCCATCGGCGTGCTGTGCCAGGTGATCCAGCTCGTGGTCAGTATTCGTGACCGGGAACAAAACCGCGATCTCACCGGCGACCCCTGGGGGGGCCGTACCCTGGAGTGGTCCACTTCCTCTCCGCCCCCCTTCTACAACTTCGCCATCGAGCCGAAGGTGAAGGGTCTGGATGCCTTCTGGGATGCCAAGGAAGACGGCAGCGCCTTCAGGCAGCCGGCCAGGTACGCACCGATCCACATGCCCAAGAACACCGGCGCCGGGGTCATCATCGCCGCCTTCAGCGTTCTCTTCGGCTTTGCAATGATCTGGCATATCTGGTGGATGGCGGGGCTGGGCTTCGTCGGCATGATCGCGACCTGGATTGCCCACAGCTTCAACGACGACGTGGACTACTACGTCCAGGTGGACGAGATCGAGCGCATCGAGGCGCACCATTTTGCCAACATCAACAAGGTGGCTTAACTCCATGGCGACTGACGTTTTACATCACACTCACGGTGCCCACGAGGATGGGCACCATGATGCCGGCGCCACCAAGGTGTTCGGTTTCTGGATCTACCTGATGAGTGACTGCATCCTGTTTGCATGCCTGTTTGCAACCTATGCAGTCCTGGTTAACGGTACCGCTGGCGGTCCGAGCGGCAAGGATCTCTTCGAGCTGCCCTTCGTGCTCGGCGAGACCATGTTGCTGTTGCTGAGCTCGATCACCTTCGGCTTCGCCATGCTGGCCATGAACAAGAACAAGGTGACGGTGGTCAATACCTGGCTGTTCATCACCTTCCTGTTCGGTGCCGGCTTTATCGCGATGGAGATCTACGAGTTCCATCACCTGATCGCCGAGGGCTTCGGTCCCGATCGCAGCGCCTTCCTCTCCGCCTTCTTTACCCTGGTCGGTACCCACGGTATCCACGTGACCAGCGGCCTTGTCTGGATCGTCGTCATGATGATCCTGGTGGCCAGGAAGGGGCTGACCGAGCGCAACCGTACTCGCCTGATGTGCCTGAGCCTGTTCTGGCACTTCCTCGACGTGGTGTGGATCTGCGTCTTCACCGTGGTCTACCTGATGGGGGCAATGTAAATGAGTCATTCTGTCGACAATCACGGCGCCAGCCACGGCTCTGCCAACTCCTACCTGATCGGCTTCGTGCTGTCGCTGATCCTCACCGGTATTCCGTTCTGGATGGTGATGGACGGGGGCTTCTCCCACCAGACCACCCTGCTGACCGTGGTGGGACTGGCGGTGGTGCAGATCTTCGTGCACCTGGTCTACTTCCTGCACATGAACACCTCGTCCGAGGAGCGCTGGAACCTGACCGCCCTGGTGTTTACGGTGATCATCATCGCCATCGTGGTCGTGGGATCCCTGTGGATCATGTACAACCTCAACATCAACATGATGGTTCACTGAGGCCGGTGATGATGAAGCAGTACCTGCAAGTGACCAAGCCGGGCATCATCTTCGGTAACCTCATCTCGGTTATCGGTGGCTTCCTGCTCGCCTCCAGAGGGAGCCTGGATCTGCCTCTCTTCCTCCTGACCATGGGGGGGGTCTCCCTGGTGGTCGCCTCCGGTTGTGTGTTCAACAACTACATCGATCGGGACATCGACCGCATCATGGAGCGGACCAAGAACCGGGTGCTGGTGCGGGGGTTGATCGCCCCCGGGGTCACCCTCTGGTACGCCACGGCGCTGGGCCTTGCGGGGATTGCACTGCTCTACTTCGCGGCCAATCCGTTGGCCGCCCTGTTGGCGGTGCTGGGCTTCATCGTCTATGTGGGGGTCTACAGCCTCTACATGAAGCGCCACTCGGTCTATGGCACCCTGGTCGGCAGCCTCTCCGGCGCCGCGCCGCCGGTCATCGGCTATTGCGCCGTGAGCGGCCAGTTCGACTCC
The DNA here is from genome assembly GCF_040908155.1 of Aeromonas sp. R6-2. NCBI lineage: Bacteria > Pseudomonadati > Pseudomonadota > Gammaproteobacteria > Aeromonadales > Aeromonadaceae > Aeromonas > Aeromonas sp. R6-2. The sequence goes on from NZ_JBFODE010000040.1 coordinate 55,824, forward strand.
GGGGCGCTTATCCTGCTGGCGATCTTCAGCCTGTGGCAGATGCCCCACTCCTATGCGATCGCCATCTTCCGTCTCAAGGATTACCAGGCGGCCAACATCCCTGTGCTGCCGGTGGTGAAGGGGATTGTCGTGGCCAAGCGCCATATCATTCTCTACATCCTGGCCTTTATGGTGCCGACCTTGATGTTGTTCTTGGGCGGCTACGCCGGCTACAAGTACCTTATCGTCGCCGGTGCCGTGAGTGTCTGGTGGCTGGGAATGGCCCTGTCGGGTTACAAGCCGGCGGTGGATGACTCCCTCTGGGCGCGCAAGCTGTTCCTCTTCTCGATCGTCACCATCACCTGTCTGAGCGTGATGATGTCGGTGGACTTCCAGCCCGAGGCGGCGCCTGTGCTGGTAAGCATGTTGCCCTGAGTGCATATGGCGTAGAATTCAGAGCCGGGACTTTCCCGGCTCTGCTGTCTCAGGGGGCCTCCCCCGGTCCATTTTCCGACGCGCCCGGCGCGTGAATTCCAAGCAAAGAGGCCGTTATGAACGATTTCACCATGACCCGCGGTGAGCGGCGCGCCACCTGGGCGCTCGGCACCGTCTTCTCCTTGCGCATGCTGGGCATGTTTATGGTGCTGCCGGTGCTGACCACCTATGGCATGACGCTGGCCGGCGCCTCCGAACCCCTCATCGGGCTGGCCATCGGCGTCTATGGCATGACCCAGGCTTTGTTGCAGATCCCCTTTGGCCTGCTCTCGGATCGCATCGGCAGAAAGCCCCTCATCGTCGGGGGCCTGCTGCTCTTCGCCGCTGGCAGCGTGCTGGCAGCGAGCGCTCACTCTATCTGGGGGGTCATCGCCGGTCGGGCCCTGCAGGGCAGCGGCGCCATCTCGGCCGCCGTCATGGCGCTCTTGTCGGATCTCACCCGCGAACAGAATCGCACCAAGGCGATGGCCTTTATCGGGGTGAGTTTTGGCCTCACCTTCGCCGTGGCCATGGTGACCGGCCCCCTCATCACCCGGGCGGTCGGGCTCAGTGGCCTGTTCTGGCTCATCGCGCTGTTGGCCCTGGCCGCCATCGTCATGGTGCTGTGGGTCGTGCCCACCCCGGCGGCGCACCTGCTCAACCGCGAATCCGCCATGGTGCGCGGCGGCTTTCGCACCGTGCTCACCAATGGGCGCCTGCTCAAGCTCAACGCCGGGATCCTCTGCGTGCATACCCTGCTGATGGCGAGCTTCGTGGCCCTGCCTCCGCTGCTGGTAGAGGCGGGGCTGGCGCGTGAAAACCAGTGGCAGGCCTACCTCGCGACCATGGCTATCGCCTTTGTCGGCGTGGTGCCCTTTATCATCTATGCCGAGAAGCGTCGTCAGATGAGGCGGGTATTTCAGGCCTGCGTGCTGGTGATGCTGGGGGCAGAGCTGGTGCTGTGGCAAAGCGGTCAGCAGCTGTGGGGCCTGCTCGCCGGCCTGCAACTCTTCTTCGTCGCCTTCAACCTGATGGAGGCCCTGTTGCCGTCGCTCATCAGCAAGGAGTCGCCCCCCGGCTACAAGGGGACCGCCATGGGGGTCTACTCCACCAGCCAGTTTATCGGGGTGGCGATGGGCGGCAGCCTGGGCGGTGCCCTCTATGGTCATGGCGGGGCGACCCTGGTGTTCGCCGGCTGCGCCGCCCTGGCGCTGGCCTGGTTCGCCCTGAGCCTGACCATGAGTGAGCCCCCCTATGTGAGCAGCCTGCGCATCGTGCTGCCCGAGGGAGTGAGCGCCAACCAGGCGCTGGAGCGACACATCCGCGCCTGCGAGGGGGTGACCGATGTCTTGCTGGCCCCGGAGGAGCACTCCCTCTATGTGAAGGTCGACACCAAGCGGGTCAGCCGCAGCGATCTCGAACGGCTCGTCACCTTCTCGCCGCATCAATAAAAACGGGCCTCCATCGGGAGGCCCGTCTTCATGGTGCCACCCCCGCCCGGGGATGGCACCGTGCCGGGGAGGAGTGGTTCAGCGCTGCCCGGTTTTCATGGCGACCAGCTCCTTGACCGCCCGCCATGCCTCGTCGATGGCGGCGTGCGCATAGGGGCTCCAGCCTGCGTCCGAGTTGGCGATGGCAACCTGGCCAACCGGTTGGCGGGCCTGCTCTATCCAGCGCTCGGACTGATCCTCGTCGTCAAACAGGGAGTTGCCCGCATAGGCGTAACCGTGAGCCCAGCGGTTGACCGTGATGGCGAGAATGTCCTGCTCATGGTCGAAGCCGGCCTCTCCCAGCATGGCTTGAAGCTGCTCCCTGATCATCTGCTCGTGTTGCTCGAACGGCATGCCGAGCAGTTGGGCGCGCCCGATGCGGGCCTGCTCGCGGGCCGACAGGCCACTCCCCGCCTGGGTCGGCACATAGACCATATGCAGGCAGACCGGCTGATCCGGGCGCCTGGCATGCCCATAACCGCCGAGGTCGACCGGATAGTCGAGCTTGACCCGGCTATAGGGGGCCGCCGGGGCATAGATCTCGTGGACCCCCAGCTTGATGAAGGGGTGCCAGTGGCGGATCACCACCTTGCTGTAGACCAGGGGGGCCTTGACGTTCTGGCGCAGCGCCTCCTTTTGGGGCGCCGGCATCTCGGGCAGCAGATGGGGGATCATCATGTTGTAGCCTGCCATGATGGCCTGTCGGGCGCGCACCCGGTGCAGCTTATCCGCCTTGATATAGGTGATCTCCACCCCTTGGCCTGCGGGAGTGTGCACGTTTTTTGCCTGCAGGGCCGTACTGCCCAGGCGCAGCCGCACCGCCTGCTCGGGCCGGTCGAGCCGGTCGTAGTCAAACCTGGCCAGCACCAGATCCTGCATTGTGTGGCCCGGGGCCACGCCGGGGATGAGGTGGCGCACCATCAGACGGGCCAGGCTGGCGTTGCCGTCCGGGAAGTGGAAGATGTAGGGGTCGTCGAGCTCGGCCTGGGCCTCGGGGTCGAGGGGGGAGAGATCCATGCCACCAAAGCCCGGCAGGGCGCACAGGCGAGCATCGGTGCAGGAGGTGGCGTCGATGCCGATGGCCTGAAAGTCGTCGGTGCGCTGCTGAAAGTAAGCGATCGCACGCTCGCTCAGCCCCACCTTGTCGCGCAGGAAGGTGCTGTAGCTGTGACGCGCCAGCCACGCCTCCTTCTGCGTCCGGCTCATGCCGGGGAGGTAGTCGCGGCGCTCCTCATGCAGGGCCAACAGGGCCTCACGGTCGGCCTCATCGAGGGGGAAGTCGCCGATGAACTCGGCCAGTGGCCGGCCGTTGAGGCGATCGCGCGGTATCTCGTCGGCCACGCTGCGGCCCGGGTCGCCGGCCACCACCTTGTTGACCCCGAAGTGCTTCTGGTCGAAGAAGACCCCGCGGCTGAGGCCAAGATCCGGGTAGAAGGTCTGCCTGAACCCCTGGGCCAGCTCGTCGATATCGACGTTGAGATGCTTGAGCAACCCGAGCGCCACCTCGCTGTAGACGGAGCGGGGCGATTGCAGGGACTCGCTCCCCCCATAGCCGATGCGCAGGCCATCGGGGGTGATGAACTCGTTGCGCTTGGCGTGGCCGCCGAAGTCGTCATGGTTATCGAGCAGCAGGATCTTTTGCCCCTCCCCGAGTGCCTGGCGATAGAAGCAGGCGGCGGCCAGGCCGCTGATCCCGGCACCGACGATCACCAGATCGTACTCCTCCTCGACGGGGAGGTGAGCAAAATCGTACTGCTTACCCTCCCGGGTGATGCGGTGGGCCGTCTCGAAGGAGCCGGGATGATTGCCGCGCAGGCCGGTGAGAGCCGGGGGATAGGCCAGCGTCCGGTGGGCCAGGGTATTGCCGCCGCTGGCGGCGCTCAGCAGCTGAAGGGGGGCGACGCCAGATGCGATGGTGATGGCGACGCCGTTGAGAAAGTCTCGGCGTGTGATGCTCATGAGCACTCCAGTGGGAAGGGGCCGGGCCCCTGCGAACAGGGCGCAGAATCTAACCCCGGCGCCGTACCGAGTCCACTGCTTTGATTAACGACTTGTTGGCACTCTGTTTTGAGTTGGTTGTCACTTGTTGCGACTCTGGGGCCAGATGCCTCTGAGACCCCGTTCGGGTATGGACCCGAATGCTTCGCTGTGATAGGGTCCGTTCGCCGTTCAAGGCAATATAACCTATTGATACATATAAAAAACGGGATAAATAAATGAAATGGTATCTTTCTGTTCTTAAGCAGTACGCCGTCTTTCGCGGTCGGGCTCGTCGCAAAGAGTTCTGGATGTTTACGCTTATCAACCTCGTCGTCATCGCGGCGCTCTTCATGGTCATGGCCATGGTAGGGAGCCCCGAGGTGGCGGCCATGGTGACCTTCATCTGCCCGCTGGCGGTCTGCCTGCCTGCCCTGGCCGTCAACGTGCGCCGCCTGCACGACGTGGACCGCAGCGGCTGGTGGCTGCTCATCTCCCTCATCCCCCTGGTCGGCCCCCTCGTCCTGCTCTATTTCCAGGTGAGTGCCGGTACTGCCGGTCCCAACCGCTTCGGTGACGATCCCAAGGCGACCACGTTGAGCCTGGAGTAATCCCCGTTCCGGATAGACAGAGCCCGCCACCTGGCGGGCTTTTGCATAAGGATCAGCGCTCGAGCAGGGGGGCCGAGCGGTAGCTCCACAGACCATAGGTGCGCAGGGCATCCCGGTAGATGCCGAGCAGTTCGCCCTGGCTCACGGTGGCGAGCTCGGAGAGCGGCTTGTCCGGGTAGCTCACGCTCACCACCTGGATATTGGCCGGGCCGCTCTGCTTGCTGGCGATCTCGAGCAGGGTCTGGCCCCGGCGCACATGGCTCGCCGAGCTGACCAGCACGGCGTAGCCGATGCGGTGGCGGGCCAGGGCATAGGCGCTGTAGAGGGCGTTTTCCACCGTGCTGGTGGCATAGTTCTCCTCGATAAGGCGGCTGCGGTCGATGCCACGCCCGGCCAGCCAGTCGGCCATCAGCTTGCCCTCGGTCTGACGGTTCTGGGGGACGCCGCCGGTGAGCACGATGAGCGCCTCGGGGTCGGCCTTGGCCAGGGCCAGGGTGGTCTCGAGGCGTCCCTTCAGGATCGCGTCCATGGAGCCGTCCGGATTGAGGGCATAGCCCAGGGTGACGATGGCGCGGCGTTTCTCCCGGGCGGCGGCGATCTGATCCCGGGTCAGCGCCGTCTGCAAGGGGGTGGTGCTGATGCGCTGCACCCGGGCGATGATCCCCTCGAGATCCGCCGCCCGGCCGCTGTTGAGGTTGGCAACCTGGGCGAGATAGCGGCGCGATGCCTCCTGGTCACCCTTTACCAGTTGCCAGATGGCCAGGTAGCTGTTGATGTCGAGATCGTCCGGCGCCGCGGCCCTGGCCTGCTCGAGCAAGCCGATGGCCCGCTCCAGCTGGCCATTGTAGATCTGGGCGTTGGCGGCAGAGATGAGCAAGTCGGTGCGGTAGGGCTCGAGCCGATAGGCGTCGAGCAGGCGATCGGTGATCAGCTCCATGTTGCTCGGCATCTTGGCGGTGAAGCCGGCGTGGGAGATCCGTGCCGGGGAGTGGAAGATCTGCAGCGCCTCGGTCAGCAACATCTCTACCGCCTGGCGCTTGCTCACCAGAGCGTTGAGGTCGCTCGCCTGTTGCAGGCTGGCCTCGGGGGCGGCTGACAGGGCTTGGCTCGGGACGGCGGCACTCGGGGCAGGCGCCCCGGCGGCGGGCAGCAGGGGTGAGGCGAGCAAGAGCCCCAGGGTCAGTGCCAGCAGGGTGGGTTTCATCTGCGTGTCTCCTTGTCGTAAACGGCCAGCCTACCAGTTTGAGACCCGAAAAACCGTGAGCGGTGCGTCAACCCAAATGGGGGGAGAGGGGGGATTGCCCCTGTGACAGGGGCGGGTATTTTGATTAAATTCCAGTTTTTCAATTGGTTATAAACCTATTCAGGAGCAGGTTAATGGCAGACAGGGCCGTCAGGGAGATGCCGTCGCATCCCGTTCTCTTTCACGGTACCGCAGAGGAGTTCTTCAAGATCTGGGTGGTGAATCTCCTGCTCAGCCTGGTGACCCTCGGTATCTACTCGGCCTGGGCCAAGGTGCGTACTCACCGCTACTTCTATGGCTGTACCGAGCTCGACGGGGATCGTTTCGAATACCTGGCCGAGCCACTGCGCATTCTCAAGGGCCGGATCATCGCCCTGCTCTACGTGGTGGTCACCGGCGCGCTCTACCACCTCTCCAATGCCACCGCCATCGCCGTCTGGGCGCTCACGGCACTCCTCACTCCCTTGCTCCTGCGCGCCAGCCTGCGGTTCAACTGTCGGGTGACCCGTTTTCGCGGCGTGCGCTTCGATTTTGTCGGCTCCCTGAAGGGGATCTATTGGGTCGCGCTGGGGCGTCCCCTGATGCTGGCCCTGCTCATCTTCCCGGCCTCGTCTGTGGTGCTCATGATGATAGAGCTCGAGTCTCTCGGGGCGACCATCCTGGGGTCGGCGGCGATTATCCTTGCCTACGGGGCCGGTCTTGCCTGGATGATGCGCGGCTCTGCGCTCTACTCCATCCGGGGATTGCGCTACGGGGAGCACGCCTTCGACGTCGACCTCTCCATGAGGGTCTATCTGCAGGTGATGGGGATCAGTGCCCTCATCTGGCTCGCCACACTGGGGGGCCTGCTGCTGGTCTATCTGCTGGGTTATGGCTATGCCGACCTCACGGATCTGGGTCTCCTCAAAGGGGGGGACGTGAAGAACAATCTCTTCGTCGGCGTCTTCATGGTGATCTATGTGGGGAGCCTGGTCGCGGGAGCCCTCTGCTGGCTTTATCAGCATGTGACGCTGCGCAACTACCTCTTCAACCAGGCCCGGCTCGGGGAGGGGATCGCCTTCAAGAGCGCCATGACCCTGCCGGGCTATGGCGCTCTGCTGGTGAGCAACACCCTGCTGTTGGTCTGCTCGGTGGGCATATTGCGTCCCTGGGTCATGGTCCGCACCGCCCGCTACCAGCTCGGCTGTACTCGGGTCGAGGGGGAGCTGGCGCTGCTGGCCCGTGATACAGGGGCGGTGGCCAACTCGCCCATCGGGGACGAGATGGTCGAGGCCCTGGATCTCGATCTGGGGCTGATCTGACCATGGAGATCCCGGGTCATCTGCTGCCCCCCGGTGAGTCTGTGCGCCATCCGGCCCGGTTACGGGTCGAGGGGGATGGCACCCTGCAGCTGGACTCGTTTGATTATTGTTACCGGGGGCACCTCGATGAGGTGGTGGTCGGTGAGGCGCTGGGGAGCGTGCCGCGCACCCTGACCGACCCCCATGGCTGGTGCTTCGTGCCAAGGGACGGGGCCCTGATGGCCCGCCTGCTCGAGGCTCACCATGGCCGCGGCCGGTTGGCCCGCTGGGAGCAACGGGGCTCCCTGTTGGCCCTGGCGCTTGTCGTGGTGGTGCTGCTGGGTTTCAAGCTCCTGGCACTCCCCTCTGTCAGTGGTGCCCTGGTCCGGTTGCTGCCTCCCGCCCTGATGAGCGAGGTGGGGGAGCGGGGTTATCAGGCCCTGCTCAAGAGTCACCAGCTTCAGCCGAGCCGACTCCACAAGACGCAGCAGGCGCAGTTGCAGGCACGATTCGCGGCCTTGAGTGCCACCCTGGCCCTGCCAAGGCCAGCCCCGCGCCTGACGTTTCATCATATGAATGAGTCCATCGCCTTTATCCTGCCCGATGGTCGCCTGGTGATGAGCGATGCCATGGTCAAGCGGGTCGACAATGAGGCCGAGATGGAGGCTCTCTGGCTCCACGAGTTGGGCCATCATCACTACAGACACGGGATGACCCGGCTGGTGAGCGCCGGCCTCTGGGGGGTGATCGCCACCCTGGTGGTGGGGGACGTGAGCGGCGCCGCCGACTCGCTGGCCAGCCTCTCCTGGGTCTTGATGGATCTGGGCTACTCACGGGATCTGGAGCGTGCAGCCGACGGCTATGCCATTCGCCAGCTGGTGGCGCGCCATGGATCCAGTGAGGCTCTGGCGACGCTGCTCAGGCGGCTGGGTAAGGAGCAGGGAGCGCGCTGGCTCAGCACACACCCGAGCATGGCCGAGCGGATCGCGGCGGCCGGCGCCGCTCCCTAACGGCCACCCGGTAACCGGGCGATCGCCTCGCGCAGCAGCTCGGTGAGGGTGCGCAGCACCAGAGGAAGCTGACCGCCATAACCGTGCACGGCATAGACGGGGGTCATCCCCCCATGCCACTCGGGAAGCAGGTGGACCAGCTCCCCCCGGGCCAGATCGTCGGCCACCGAGGCCGCCGAGAGCAGGGCCAGTCCGGCTCCGGCCCGGGCACATCCCAGGGCGGCGGCGCTGGTGTTGACCCTCAGCTCACGTCCCGCCTGCAGCGGGGTCCGCTCCTCTCCCCGTTGCCAGTGACTCTGCCATGGCAGCCGTATCAGGGTGGCCCCCAGCAGATCCTCCGGCTGGCGGATGGGATGGCGCTGCAGATAGTCCGGTGCGGCGACCAGCAGGAAGGAGAGGGTGCCGAGGGGGAGGGCGTGATAACTGCTGTCGGGCAGGGCGCCAACCGAGAGGGCGAGGTCCAACTTGTGCTCGAGGGGATCGAGGCGCTCGTCGCTGAGCACCAGCTCGGGGGCAAGGCCCGGGTAGCGATGGCACAACTCGGCGATGGCCGCCGGCAGCAGCAGGGTAGCAAACAGGTGGGGGGCCGTGATGGCAAGCCGTCCGGCGGGCTCCTCACTGAGGGCTCCCAGCTCCAGCAGCGCCTGCTCCTGCTGCAGGGCCATGGCGGCGCAGCGGCGTGCAAACAGGGTGCCCGCCTCGGTCAGATGCAGGCGCCGGGTCGAGCGGTTGAGCAGTCGCACCCCGAGCAGAGACTCGAGCTGGCTTATGTAGGCGCTGATGGCCGACTTGGTGTGGCCAAGGTGCTCCGCCGCCGCCGTAAACGAGCCCAGGCGCACCACCTCGTGAAACACCATCATGCGATAGGGAAGTTGGCGTTGTTCACTCTGGCTGAACATTGTTTTCAATTTTGCGTCGATTATCCATGAAGAAAGTTTAAATAAGATGCGCTCTCCCATAAATCCCCATCAGGAGAGAGAAAATGAGTCGTTATCAGGAAGTCATGTCAGCCAGCCAGGCCTGGATCGCCCACTTCAACCGCGGCGACGCCCGGGCCTGCGCTGCCGCCTATACGGCCGAGGCGACCCTGGTGGCCGCCCCCTTCGGCCAGTTTGCCGGTCGTGAGGCGATCGCCCGCTTCTGGGAGGGGCTGGTGGCCATGGGCCTGGGTGAGCTGGTCTATCGGGACGTGCGTCTGCACTTTATCGACGACGACCACGCCCTGCTCTCGGCAAACTGGTCCATGAATCTGGCGGCCGGTGTCATCAGCAAGGAGCTCTGGGTGCGCGAGCAAGGCAGCTGGCGTCTGGCCGAGGATGATTTCACCGTGCTGGCCCGCTTCGATAAGGTGCCCGCCCATCGCCAGGCCCTGCTTATCGTCGACATGCAAAATGACTATCTGCCCGAGGGGCGCTTCCCTCTGGTGGGCATAGAAGAGGCCATGGGGCAAACCCGCCGCCTGTTGCAGCACTTTCGTCAGCAGCAGTGGCCGGTGATCCACATCCAGCATCTCTTCGCCGCCGGCCAGGCTCCCTTCTTCGAGGAGGGGAGCGAGGGGGCCGAGATCCATCCCTGGCTCACCCCGCAATCGGGTGAGGTGCGGGTGATCAAACGGGGGATCAACGCCCTGATCGGCACCGAGCTGGCCCAGACCCTGCTCACCCTGGGCATCGAGAAGCTGGTGGTGGCCGGTGCCATGGCTCATCTCTGCGTAGAGGGGGTGGTGCGCGCCCTGGCCGAGTCCGGTTACGCCTGTACCCTGGTGAGCGATGCCATCGCCGCCCCGGAACTGGTCGGGGTGTCGGCGACCCAGGTGTGTGCGGTGACGGCCCAGACCCTCGGCTTCGGTTTTGCCGAGGTGGTCGAGACGCAGCAACTGCTGGAGACGGTGCCGGGGTGAGGGGCGTGTTTCGCGCCATCCTGCCTCTGTAGCGGGTTAACGGGACGGGGACGAAAATATTTCGTCCCCGTCAATCGTTTTACCGCTTTTTATGTGATGAGGATCACTGTACCATCGCCGCCCGGCCTGCCAGAGCCGTGACCCGCCCTCACTGTCGGTCCGCTTTGGCGCCACCCGATACATGCCGTCACCCGGATGTGAATGACCCCAGGATGGGACCCGCCACTGAACCGCAGGTTTGGTGGTTCATGTGTCGCAGTGGGTCGGATCCTGTGCGATGACTCCCCTCCTGCGACCTTTGCTCCACCACCCCTGCACCGCAACGCTTTGCTTCATAGGTGCAAGATGACTGTATTGTTGAGTCTGGTGGGCATGCTGGCCCTGATGTTTATCGCCTGGCTGGCCAGTGAAAACCGTCGTGCTATCCGTTGGCGCACCGTGCTGGGGGCCCTCGCCCTGCAGACCGGCTTTGCCGCCCTGGTGCTCTATTTCCCCCCCGGTCAGGTGCTGCTCGGCGCCATGAGCCATGGCGTCTCCGCCCTGCTCGGCTTCGCCGACAGCGGCATTCGCTTCGTGTTTGGCGATCTGGCCACCGGCGGCTTTATCTTCGCCGTGCGGGTGCTGCCGCTGGTCATCTTCATCAGCGCGCTCATCGCCGTGCTCTATCACTTCGGCATCATGCAGTGGGTGATCCGGGTGCTGGGGGGCGGCATTCACCGCCTGCTCGGCACCAGCCGCGCCGAGTCCCTGGTGGCCACCGGCAACATCTTCCTCTCCCAGGGTGAGTCCCCCCTGCTCATTCGCCCCTTCCTCGCCAGCATGACCCGCTCCGAGCTGTTTGCCGTGATGACCTGCGGCATGGCCTCGGTGGCCGGCTCGGTGCTGGGCGGCTACGCCGGTCTGGGGGTGGAGCTCAAATACCTCATCGCCGCCTCCTTCATGGCCGCGCCCGGTGGGCTCTTGATGGCCAAGCTCCTGGTGCCCGAGCAGCAGCAGGTGAGCGAGCAGGTGGCCATCACCCTCGACAAGAGCGAGTACAGCAACGCCATCGACGCCCTGGCGGGCGGCGCCCTGAGCGGCATGAAGATCGCCGTGGCCATCGGCACCATCCTGCTCGCCTTCGTCAGCGCCATCACCATGATCAACGCCGGCCTCACCACGGTGGGTGAGTGGTTTGGCTGGAGCAATCTCTCGTTGCAGCAGCTGCTGGGCTATCTGTTTGCCCCCGTGGCCTGGCTCATCGGCGTACCCAAGAGCGAGATGATGGCGGCCGGTTCGCTCATCGGTCAGAAGGTGATCATGAACGAGTTCGTCGCCTATCTGGACTTTGCCAACATCAAGCAGGATCTCAGCGCCCACACCCAGATCATCGTCACCTTCGCCCTGTGCGGCTTTGCCAACCTGGGGTCGATTGCGGTGCAGCTTGGCTCCATCGGCACCATGGCCCCGGAGCGTCGTCACGACGTGGCGAGCCTGGGCCTGCGTGCCGTGCTGGCCGCCACCCTGGCCAACCTGATGAGTGCCACCCTGGCGGGGCTCTTCGCCACCCTGGGCTAATGCCCTGAAAAAATGAAGCCCCGTCTCGCCGCAAGCGGGACGGGGCTTTTTTGCAACTAGCCGAGGCGGCTTCACACTCCCCACACAGTCGGGGGTTAGGGTGGCGCCACAATTCAAGGAGAACCCGATGTCACCTGCCACCTCCATGTCACGCCCGCGGCTGCTTGCCGTCTTTATCCTCACCGCTCTGGCGGTCGTGCTGATCGCCCTCTACGCCAGGGGGCCCTTCTGGCGCGGCTTTCTTGGCGATGTGACCATAGTGCTGGTGCTCTTTAGTGGCGCCGGGCTTATGGTGCGCCGCGAGCCGCGCCGACTGGCCCTCTGGGTGCTGGGTTTTTGCTTCGTGGTGGAGGGGGCCCAGGGGCTGCATCTGGTGGACCGGCTCGGGATCCAGGCTCACTGGCTCAGGGTCGCCATCGGCAACCACTTCGATCCCCTCGATCTGCTGGCCTACACCCTGGGGGCGGCCCTGGCCGCCCTGTTCGGCAGCCACGCCTTGCGTCGCCCTGACGGGCCGGGGCAGCCCGAGGGGCCCGGGATCACTTGGCCAGGTAAGGGTCAAACTCCGGGGTGTGGCGAGACGCAAAGCCCTGAGGCGTCTTGATTACCAGAAACGCGGCCAGCCGGTGGTCCCTGGCATAGGCCATGGCCTTCTCTGGCCCCATCACCATCAGGGCCGTGTCGTAGGCATCGGCCTCGAGGGCGCTGGGCAGGATAACGGTGGCCGAGACCAGCTTGTGGCGGATGGGGTGGCCGGTCACCGGATCTATGATGTGGGAGTAACGCACCCCGTCGCGCTCGTAGTAGTTGCGATAGCTGCCCGCGGTGCTGACCGCCATCCCCTTGGGGGTGACCACGGCCTGGAAGGCGCCCGGCTGATCGGAAGGGTCGACGATGGCGACCCGCCACGGCTTGCCCTTGGGGTTGTGGCCCCGGCTTCGCACCGCGCCGGCGATCTCTATCAGATAGTTGTGCACCCCGGCCTGCTCGAGCAGCTCGGCGATGGCATCAGAGCCCGCCCCCTCGCCCAGGGTCGAGAGATCCAGATAGAGATCGGGCCGACGCTTGGCCAGCAGGGGCTGGCCGTCACTGCCACGGCTTTGCTCCAGCTTGTCGATGCCCACCCGCTCCCGGGCGGCGGCGATCGCCTGCTCGTCGGGTGTCTTGTTGGGGCGCTTGTCCGGGCCAAAGCCCCACAGGTTGACCAGGGGGCCCACGGTCACATCCAGCTGACCCCGGGTGCGCTCTCCCGCCTCGATTCCCTGCGCCACTATCTTGGCCATCCGCTCGGGGATGGGGTGGGGCCGGGTATCTTGGGCGCGGTTGAAGCGGGAGATGACCGAGTCGGGGTCGTAGGTGGAGATCTCCCGGTTTATCTCAAGCAGCAGGGCGTCGACCCGGCGCTGCAGGGCGCGCTCTCCGCCCGGGAAGGGATCGGCCAGGGTGACTGCATAGAAGGTGCCCATGGTGCGTCCCTCGATACGGGTCATCTCGGGCTTGGGCTGGCAGGCCTGCAGCAGGATCAGGGGCAGGATCAGTAACAGGGTGCGAAACATGATGATCTCTGATACGCAAGGGACGACAGGGTAAACCGGGATGCGGGGGAAGTGGGAGAGGGGGAATTAATCCCCCTTGGGTTAGGTTGGCGTGTCAGGGAAGGGCGATGCCGGCGCCGGCCCGGCGTGGCCACGCTGCAGCAGGTCCCAGCGGTTGCCATAGAGATCCTCAAACACCACAACGGTGCCGTACTCCTCCACGCGCGGCGCCTCGCAAAAGTGCACGCCTCGCGCCTTCATGGCCTCGTAATCTCGCCAAAAATCATTGGTCTGCAAGAAGAGAAAGACCCGGCCACCGCTCTGGTTGCCGACACACTGCCGCTGTTTGGGGCCACTGGCCCTGGCCAGCAGCAGGTGCGTGCCGTTCGAGTTGGGGGGCGAGACCAGCACCCAGCGTTTCCCGCCGCCCAGATCGCTATCCTCAATCAGGGTGAAGCCGAGTTGCCGGGTATAGAAGGCGATGGCCTCATCGTAGTCATCCACCACCAGGGCGACGCACCCTATCTGCTGTTGTATCTCTGTTGTCATATGCCACTCACTCAGGAAACGCCCTATCTTACCCTCAGTTGCTTGAGCAGGGTGCGAATGAGCTGCCCCAGGTGCACCGGAATGATCACAAACAGGGCCATCCCCTGGTTAAAGCCGGGATTGAGGGTGCGGTAGTACTGGATGTCGGGCTTGTCGCTGGCGGCCAGGGAGGCGAGTTCTTCCTGGGTGTAGTGGCTGGCGCGCCCGACCCGCACCAGACAGCGCAGCCCGGTCGTCTCGCTTATCTCCCCCCCGGGGTTGAAGCGCTCGAAGAGCTCGCGCGAGCCGCTGTGCTCGGGGTGCGGCCAGATGATGCCGGTGCGCCTGGCCATGGCGCGGTACATGGCCGGGCTTAGCATGGTATCGGCGTAGTAGATCCGGCGCCAGGGACGGCGCAGCCACCCCTTGACGCTCTCCCACAGGGAGAAGGCGAAGGTATTGCCCCCGTTGCGATAGGCCGGCAGGAAACCCGCCGAGGCGCGGATCACCGTCACCTCCTCCTCGTCGCTGAAGGTGAGCAGGCAATAACCCACCAGATCTGGCCCGTCGAAGTAGAGGCGCAGCTTGCGCTCGAAGGCATCCGGGCCATCGAAATACTTCTGCAAGTAGGCCTCGGGCGCCACGCCGCTAAAGCTGGCCGTGATGATCCGGCTTACCCCCTCGCGCTGCGCCTGGGATAACCAGTGCCGGGTTTGGGTCAGATCCTGTGTCGATAGGGTCATGGGATATGCCTCGTTGTGGTTGGGGGCTCCCCCCGGGGGAGGCGCTCGGTCAAGCTTCTGGCCTGTGGCGAGCGGCTTGATGCGGCTATGCCGCATAGGGGTTTCGCCCGCCCATTTGGAGGCGCTCAGCCAAGCTCCTTGCCTGTGGCGAGCGGCTTGATGCGGCTATGCCGCATAGGGTTTTTGCCCGCCCTTCTGGAGGAGCTCAGCCAAGCTCCTTGCCTATGGCAAGCCCTTTGATGCGGCTGCGCCGCATGGGGATTTCGCCCGCCCATTTGGAGGAGCTCAGCCAAGCTCCTTGCCTATGGCAAGCCCTTTGATGCGGCTGCGCCGCATGGGACGCGAGGAGTTCCTCCTCGAAGGGTTTTCGCCCGCCCTTCGGGCTGTGGCGAGTGACTTTTCTTTGCGTGGCCAAAGAAAAGTCACCAAAAGAAAGGCCAACCCCGCCGATTCGCTCTCCTTCGTCGAGTGCCCTCGCCTCAGCCATCAGGCCGACGGTACGCGCCGACGGTCCATCCTTGGACCGCCGCCGCTCGCTCGACATCCCTGTCTCGCGACCTGGCCTGATGGCTTCACCTCGGCGAATCAGAGGGGGAGCCAATACCCTGCCCACCTGCGATTGTGTTGGCCGCGACAAGGCGCTCAGAAAGGTGGGTGTCCCATTTTATTTTTCAAACTTACCTCTCAAGCACATAACGCTCTGTTAAGGTGTGAGCAACGCAATACCGAAGCTACAGCACACCACCTTAATCACTAAAATCAACGCATGGTAAAAATGCCACGCGTTGCGAATCACTCTTAAACAGTTTGTTAGCATGTTGTTTCCGCTACAAACTCATTCACTTGAGAGCGTGTAGTGAAACGTACTTTAGTACCATGAAAATCTATGAACAATTGCTGATGGAACTGCCGCGAACTTTTGGATTCGCGAACCGAGTATTCAGAAGCCCATTTTAATAATTCACGAAAATTCTTCTCCGCCTGTTCCTCATTAAGTTGCTTCGAGCTCTCCGAACCACGAGCATAAAGAGAACTTTCACATTCAGACCATTCCAAATCCAAAAGCAACAGCATGTCAGCAGAAAAAATAAGCTGTTCGGCTAAAGCACCAAATACTCCCTCAACAACCCAGTTACATTGAGACTTTATACTAGCAATTTCATTTTTGATTGCTCCGGTGGAGCGTTTTTGATTATAGCCACCTGACTCCCATGCAATCGAGTCCAAGTTAACTTCCTGCAACTGAAGTTTTCGGGATAACTGTTTCGACAACCAACTCTTGCCTGAGCCAGAATTACCGATGATGAGAATTTTCTTCATATTACTCCCGCATGCTAACGCCGCAAGCAGCGGCGAGCGTTAGCGAGTCCAGCACCGAAGGTGCGATGCTGACTTGCCTTGTTAAGTGCATTATCTGCTAGGGTCAAAATAGTCGAAGCTATCATTCGGAATCATTTCACCCTTAAAAAATCCTTCAAAAACTAGCTGCACTCTTTCTCTGCGGTTAAATACCTGTTCAGAATCCAAGTCTTTGATGGCGAAAAAGTCATTTTTGTTGTGGTGTGCTTCAAATACCATCATTAGATAGCTAAAAATTCTAGCTATCGGCCAAGCAATCTCTCTAGGTATGCAATCATCGTCGCCATATTTTATTGCAAGGTCGTAGATGGCGTTATCTAGTTTCCAGTATTCATCATCGTCCCATATGTGAAACTCATGAAGTTTTGATATGAAAGATTGCTCATCAAACAACTCGCTTGATACCCAATTTCTAAACAGATCTTCGATAATATAATCTCCTGAGCACTTAACGCCGCGTTAAGGGGTGCAGGCACGCAATACGAAAGCTACCGCACAGCGCCGTAACCACTGAACCCAACGCAAATTGAAAATGCCACGCGTGCCAAATCCCGCTTAAACGCTTTGTTATAAGGCTTACAGTTGCGCCTTATTCTGAGTCTGCAAATCAGCAATTGGCTTAGCTCTACGATACATTGCCATCAACATTTTTAGTTCCACTAATTGATCACCTTTTGATATTTTGGAAAGGCTCACTACTTGTTGGGGAGATAAATTTAACTGCTCATGTAACTCAAGAACAGAGTTTCTTACAAAGTTCTTATCTTCCTGATTTTCTAACTCTCGCATTTTCTTTTGCGCTAGTTGTCTCGAACGATACTGAGAATGAATCACATGATAAGTCGTCGCAATCGTACCCACAGTAGAACAAATAGCGAAAACCAGATTTTTTATGTCATCAGCAACTTCAATAAGTACTGATAACTCCATAAATCCCGGAGACGCATATTGTATTTTCTGAACATTGGGCAATAAGTCTGGGTGAATATGATTTTTCATACCAGTGAAAAAATGGACAACACTAGCTCCACCTAGCCAAGGCATGCGCTCAAATTCCATTGTTGAGTCGGTTTCCGACAGCGTTCTCAAAGCAAAGAAGAAACCATAAACCTGAATATATTGATTAGAAAAGACCGAGAAATCCTCAAGACTCCAACGCTCATCTAAATTTATTATTACTGAACCTTTATTCATGACCTCATTCCTGCCTTATAACGCCGAGGTAACCGGCGCGCGTCAGCGCGTCCGGCGAAGGCCCGTAGGGCCGGAGTGTAGTTGACCGCCGTGTTAGAACGAATTTTATTCAACTTTAATGTACGCATTACCATAGCTTTCAGTTTTTAAATCTTTCTCTATGACCTTCAGTGCTTGGTAGAAAGCCCCATTACGTAGTTTTTTTATTTTTGAAGTGTTTATAAATTGAATTTCACAACCGGCTTCATCGCCGGGGAAGCCAGGACCACCTGCTGAGAGCGCATCCCAAAACGCATCTAGATTGCGACCAAAATATTGCGAGCCATCGGATTTGACTAAGTGAATATAGGCAGCCCAAAACTCCTGCTCGGATTCAATATTTTTGCAATCGATTACGTAGAGTTCCATAGATAACCAGCACTGCGTTCTAACAGTGATTAGATGGAAGGCGGTACTAATCCGTTAGCAGAGAATTCCATCTAACTCCGTAACATTTCAATCGCCGCCAAGTATAAATCATCATTAAATCATAATGTTATCCGTTTGCTTCTTATGCTGGGTGTATTCGCGTGACTTCCTCTTTTTGCGCCACCATGACGGCTGTGTAAAAAAACAGTACATGGGTTGCTCATTGAAAGCGCCGCCAAACCACGCCAACGTGAACAGCTCAGAAATAAACATAAGGCCCGTCATCACCTTGGGTGGACCCAGTGGGCAGCTCTTGCTGATCCATGCCATTCGGCAAGGCTACCGCCCCTGAATGACAGCCTCCAGTCTGCTGCTTTTTACCTGCGATCTTGCCTTGGCCTGGCGCATGGGTGACTCCGGTGAGTCGGTTGCCAAACGGCTATGTTAGCGAGTGGAGCGGGGGAGGGAAGCAGGAGACGATGGTTTCCTGAGCAAGATCAATAAATTGATCCATTATAATAATTGTGGACACCCACCATTTTGGTTAATCCGCTCTCTGGTTCATCCAACCAAGGCGGCTTGAATGAATAGAGCTAACAACAATCAAGAATGCAGTCCGAATTGAGCTGATTTCTCAGAACATGCTGGTTTGTACAAAGCCAACAACTTGGCGAACGTAACCACCATACAACTTCAAGTACTTTATCGGGGCGAATTCAGTCAGCTGGCTGATGACACCGTCGCTGCCCGCAGTGGTTGGCGTAACGCTCTCGCGCCGCACCGTGACCGATGGCCCGAATGCCGCTTCGTTTGAACAGCCTCACCTGCTTGAGCCAGTCGTCAGCGTCGAGTTGCAACCGTTGCAAGATGGGAGA
>NZ_JBFODE010000041.1:0-4017 GCF_040908155.1 Aeromonas sp. R6-2
CCGTGGGACCGCTATGGCGAGAGCAACGATCAGAGCTCCTGCTGGGTGCGGGTGAGCCAGGGCTGGGCCGGCGGCCAGTACGGCATGATGGCCATCCCGCGTATCGGCCACGAGGTGATCGTGAGTTTTCTGGAAGGGGATCCGGACCAGCCGATTGTCACCGGGCGCACCTATCACGCCACCAACCGGCCGCCGTACCCGCTTCCGGCCAACAAGACCCGCACCGTGCTGCGCACCGAGACCCACCAGGGTGAGGGCTTTAACGAGCTGCGTTTCGAAGACCAGGCCGGGCAGGAAGAGATTTATATCCACGGTCAGAAGGATCTCAACGCACTCATTGAAAACGACGTGGCCTGGCACATCAAACACGACGAGCATCGGGATATCGACAATGAGCGGGTGACCCGCATCAAGGCCAACGACCACCTGACGGTGGAGGGTGAGAAGCGCGACCAGATCAAGGCGGACTACTCGCTGACGGTCGATGCCAGCCTGCACCAGAGGTTGGGGCAGTCGCTGCTGGTGGAGGCGGGCGCCGAGGTACACCACAAGTCGGGCATGAAGATAGTGATGGAGGCAGGGGCCGAGCTGACCCTCAAGGTCGGGGGCAGCTTTGTGAAGATCGATGCCGGCGGCGTGACCGTCAGCGGCGGCTCCATCAAGATGAACTCTGGCGGCAGCCCCGGCTCTGGCTCGGGCTGGGGGGGGCAGATGCCGATCCAGCCGGGTGAGGTTGAGGTGGTGGCGCCGCCGCCCCCCATGGATCCGGTACGCCAGGTGGCAACGCTCAAGTCTGCCGAGCCCGTCTGTGAGATCTGTGAGCAGTTGGCCAAGGAGGAGAGCAAGTAATGGTCTTGCCCGAGTTTGAGCTGGCCAAGGATGAGCATCTCTACTTGCTGCTCGATGGGGCGCAGCTCCCCGAGCTGGAGCGCCAACTCTTCGAGGTGGTGGATAGCCCGGCCTATCAACCGCTCTATCTCTACTCCCCCTGGGATAGCTTGCGGGAGGTTTCTCCCTGCCTGGTCGAGGCGTCGGCCGGGCTGCTCAAGTGGTTTCAAACGCTACCCAACAATGGGGGGTGGCTGCTCTCCTCCTCTTTGAGGTTATTGCCGCTGGCAGAGCGACTGCGTGCGCTTATCGAGGTTGAAAGCCCCTACGGGAGTCGCATCTTGCTCAAGTTGGCCCAGCCCGATGGCATGTACCGCCTGCTGCAAGATGATGAGCCCTGGCTATGGGAAGGCATCCGTCAGGTGTGGACAGGGGCGCGCCAGCAGTTACTGCCCAACGCCCCGGTGCAATGGTGGCACAAGCGTGTCGCCCCGACACTGGGACCCCGCCAGGGTGAGCGACTGCGTCTTTCTGACCCCCAGTGGGCAAGGCTGGGAGAGGTCACCTGGCTAAGCACCCTGGACATCATCTGGCGCCATATGGAGAAATGGTTTCCCGAGCGGTTGGCTGAGCAGGTGGACGCCGACGCCTGGGTGAGCCATTGGGCGAACAAGGGCTATCCGTTGGGCTTTCACTGCGAGCGTGATCTGCTCTTTTTCTTCAACGTGCTGGGATACCTTGGCGATACATGGTGGGATACGGGGGAGTATCCCGAGGTGCAGACCCTGCTGCGCACGCTCTCGTCGCAGACCCCTTCACAACGCGTCGAACAGGCTGCCATCTGGGCAGAGCGACATGTCATGACACAGGAAATATCTTCATGAGCAGTGTGGATCAGGCCGCCAGCGCGGCAGGCAAGACCTATCGAGTCAAACCGGGCGACAGCCTGGGCAAGATAGCCCAAGCGAACGGCACCACGGTCGATGCTCTCGTCAAGGCCAACGGTATCAAGGACCCTGACCTTATCTACCCCGACCAGACGCTCACCATCCCTGCCCATGATAAGGCAAACCCGGCGGCGAGCGCCCAACAGGCCCCTGCGGCCAAGCGGCCCCAGGAAAGCCCCAATCAGGATGCTGGGTCGGGTAGTGTACAGGACGCCTGCGCGGCGTCAGGCACCTGTCCATACAAGAGTAAGGAGATCGCCATCATCCCGGTGCGTTATGCCCTGGATGAGCTCTTTGACGCGCCAGCCACACAATCTCATCCCTTGCCATCGAAAGGGTTTAAAGGCCCCCTGGCTTTAAAGGCAACGCCTTACACTTTGCGACAACTGCGTGATGGCTGGTTATATGTCTTTGATGAAAAAACAAAAATGCTCGACGAGTATGAGGTCAAAGGCAGCCAGTTTATTCACGAGAGCAAGGGCAGCAAGGGTCATCTGCTCTATCCGGCCAACCACGAGGTGGCGATGGCCTTCTCCCATCAGCGCTGGACTGAGCGACTGAAAAAGGAGTATCGCAAAGAGAGCAGCCTGCGCAGCCAAGGGATGCGTTCGTTCAAGCTGCTCTCGTTGGCCAGCAAGATGGGGGGCGAGCATGCGGGATTGCTCGACCTGCTCTCCACCCATGTGGCCGACATGGGCTTGCCCAACGAGGGATTCGTCGACAGCTGCGCCCCCCTCAAGGCCCCCGAGGGGGCTGAGCCAGGCCTGTTGTGGCACGATAAATCGGCTGGCTCGCCGGGTGCCTGCAAGGCTGGCATACCTGATTTGAAAAGCGCTCTGGTGGTGGCGCTCGATGACCTTATCTCGGATATGCACGATGTGACGATGCGCCTGAGCGATATCGCTATTCGCCATGAGCAGCCCTTTAATGACGATGACACCCGCCACCGCTGGACCATGGCCGGTATCACCGAGATGCTGGCCCTGCCACCGCTTGATGAGAGCAGTTTGCCGGTCTCAGCCAGGGGCGACCGCCTGGCCACCTTCAAGCTCAAGAAGCAACTGCAGTCCTATCTGGTTGCCAAGCATGACTACAAAGAGCGTCAGGGGAGCGGTAATCACTACATAGACCCAGGCGCCGAGCAGAGCCTGATGGCTCAGCATGCTGCGCTCAAGCAGTTGGGCCTCAACCCCGACAAGTGGGCCAGCTGGCCCGGGGTGCGCTTTGATGGCGAGGGGAGACGAATGGTGAACTGGTCGGGGCTGGAGGGGATTATCCAGCAATACGCGCAAGGGGTAGATGCTCTGCGTCCGCGCTGGCTGGCGACCTATGACGATGCCCTGCTGCTATTGCAGGCGTTACCGACCTCCCCCTTGCTGTTGGGGCTCGATAGCCAGACGGAGGATGCCCAGACCCTGCTGCTGGCCAGCAGCGCTCAGTGGCTCTTTAGCCTGTTTTTTGCCCCCGATACCCCACGGGGGGCCGCGCTGACCAAGGCATTGAAAAAGGGGGCGTTGCCCGCGCTGGCACACTACGGCTTTGATGTCGAAGTTAAAAAAGAGCTCGAGAACAATCCCGGTTGGACTGGGGTGGGCAATATCACCGGCGTCGCCAATGCGCTGGCGGGGATGGAGGCGATAGCCAGTAACGATCTTCTGAGCGATAGCAAGCTGTTTGGCGGGCTCCATGAAGGCGCCAAGGCGACCATGAGTGCCCTCAAAGCGGCCATCGCCGGAGTGGCCATCAAGCCATGGCAACAGCTCAGCGAGTTGCTGCATCCCCATCTGCTCAGCGGTGAACAACTTGGCCGCACCCTGAGTCTGGTGGTACTCGAATCCATTCACACCGGCCAGCAGGTACGCATCAACCCGGCATTTGTGGCCGAGAGCCAAGCCTTTGTGGCTCAGGTGCAGGGCAACCTGCTTGGCAAGTTGTCGGTAACAAACGGCAAGATAACAGAGGGCCACCTTGACCGAATGAAGGCGGCGGGTGCCGAGTGGCAACAGCTGAAATGGCCCCGCCTGCTGTTGCTGGAAGGCGGTTTGCAGCAGGATTTTGAGCGCAAGATGGCCAGCTACCTCAACTTGCAGCGGCAAGGTGCCAGAGGGGCACAAGCGGCCGCCAAGGTATGGCAAGAGTGGGGCAACTTTGGCGGGCTGGCGGCCCTGCTCAACATCGCCAACCTGACAGTGGCGCTGCAAGGGTATGACGAGAGCAGTCGCAAGAATCAGGGCAACCCCGC
>NZ_JBFODE010000042.1:0-38346 GCF_040908155.1 Aeromonas sp. R6-2
GCCTGCGATAGCAGGCCCCTTCTGTGGTATTGCACTCGGTGTTAGGCAGCCTCGGCAGCCACCTCGTCATCGCGGCGAAGCAGCATGCCTGCCACACAGGCCAGCAGCGTCGGCATCAACCAGGCCAGGCCCTTGTCAAACAGGGGCAGGAAGGAGAAGGCATCCATCATCAGGCCGGCGGCACCCAGTCCGTCCAGGCAGCCAAACAGGAAGGCGATGGTCAGCACCAGACGATAGGTGAGGGCCGGGCGGGCAAAACGCTCCTTCAGGAAGGTCACCAGCACCAGGGCCACAGCGACCGGATAGATGGCCACCAGCACAGGGATAGAGAGGCTGATGAGCTGACTCAGACCCACGTTGGCCACGATGGCGCAGATGACACCCAGGATCAGCACCAACTTGCGGTAAGCCATACCCGTCAGGTTGTGGAAGAAATCGGCACAGGCAGAGATGAGCCCCACGGCCGTGGTGAAACAGGCCAGGGTGATGATACCGGCCAGGATGAAGAGGCCCGGCTTGCCAAACAGGCTGAGCACGTAAGCGCTGACGATGGCGCCCCCGTTGCTGGCCTCGCTCACCACACCAAAGGCGGTGTTGCCAAGCTGGAACAGGGAGACATAGACGACGGAAAGACCGATGGCAGAGATGGAACCTGCAATCACCAGGTACTTGAACTGGCTACGATAGTCGGTGATCCCCTTCTGGCGCAGCAGATCGACGATCAGGGCACCAAACATCAGGGAAGCCAGGGTATCCATGGTGTTATAGCCTTCCAGCATCCCCTTGATGAAGGGGCTGTTGACATAGTCACCGGACGCATCGGGCATGGAGCCCTGGGGGGCGATCATGACACCGGCGGCCAGGGCCAGCAGCAGCACGATCAGCACAGGGGTCAGATACTTGCCGATGGCATCCATCAGCTTGCCCTGGTTCAGGGAGACCAGCATGGCCAGACCGAAGAAGAAAATGGTATAGACCATCAGCCCCAGCTGGCCCGCTTCACCCAGGAAGGGCTTGAGACCCATCTCGTAGGCCACCAGGCCAGTACGGGGAGCGGCGAAGGCCGGACCTATGATGATGTAGATGGCCACGGCCAGGGTTGTGGCGACCCCCGCCGGCAGCAGACGGGTCATCCCCGCCCAACCATCACCGGCCTTGGCGACCGCAATGATGGTGATCAGCGGCAGACCGACCGCGGTCACCAGAAAGCCCAGCATGGCAAAGGAGAGATGCTCCCCGGCCAGGAAGCCCGCCAGCGGGGGGAAGATGATGTTGCCGGCGCCCAGATAGAAGGCGAAGGTCATAAAGCCCAGTCCGAGCACGTCGGAAAGTTTGAGTGATTTCGTCAAGGTCAACCTCGTCTGTCTTGTAACTTATTGCTTTTTATATTTTTTACCCTCACTCGTCCGAGCTGAGCGAGAGGTTAAAAAAAAGAGCACCGCTGTTTTTTCGACCAGCGATAGTGGTTTTCGCTGGCCGGGAGCGGGTGCTCATTTAGGAGTCAGAATAAAGGAGTGGAAAATAAGTGCAAGACGAAATTTACATCTTCAAATAGAAGGGGGACGCCAGTTGGACATATCTATCGGAATAGCCACCATCAGCAGAATGGATCACAATTTGCCCCACCTTACACTGATTAAATTCTCTGGAAAGCAGTAGCAAAACACGATTTGCCTCTTTTCCCTCTCGGGTGATCACAACTTCGTTACAAACACAATGAAGATCATATTGTGCTGCCAAGTCGCGCAAACGTTCGCCTTCCATGCGGGGAAGTACCAGAGCAACCAGTCCATTTGGCGCCAATAGCCGTCGACAAGCCACCAGCAGATCCTGCTGATCCAGGCTCCCCGTGTGCCGGGCCTGCGCCCGCGCCGGGTCGCTAAAGGATTGACCATTCACGAAATAGGGTGGGTTGGAGACGATGAGATCGAAGGGGCCCCCATCAAATGTCTGAATCGCCCCCTCGTGCAAGTGGATCTTCTCTGGCCAGGGAGAGCTGGCAATATTCTCCCGTGCCTGGGCGGCGGCAGCGGAGTCGATCTCCACGGCATCGATATGGCTTTCGGGGGCACTGCGCTGCGCCAGCATCAGGGCGACCAGAGCGGTACCGCTGCCGATATCGAGGATACGCCTGGCCCCAGCCACCGGGGCCCAGGCCCCCAGCAGCACCCCGTCGGTGCCCACCTTCATGGCACAACGATCGTGAGCCACATGAAACTGCTTGAACGTAAAGCCGGGACTTGCCATCCACACCTCCTTCCAAAACCGGCGCGGATTATAACGACTGCCACCCCATCAACCATAGGAGTAGCGGCCACAATCGCCTATAATGCGGCGTTTTCCTTCTAACCGAGTATCGCCATGAGCATGTCCTTCGACGACTTCGACCTGCACCCAGCCCTCAACCAGGCCCTGGCCGAGATGGGCTTCACCCGCCCCACGACCATTCAGCAGTTGGTGCTGGAGCCGGCTCTGGACGGCCGCGATATTCTGGCTTCGGCCCCGACCGGCACCGGCAAGACCGCCGCCTTCCTGCTGCCGGCCTTGCAGCATCTGCTCGACTTCCCGCGCCGCAAGCCCGGCCCCTGCCGCATGCTGATCCTGACACCGACCCGCGAGCTGGCCCTGCAGGTGACCGCACACGCCAAGGCACTGGCCGCCCATGCACACCTCGCCATCGAGACCATCATAGGTGGTGTGAATCATGAAGAGCAGCGCCCGGCCCTGACCCGCACCACCGATATCGTAGTGGCCACCCCGGGCCGCCTGCTCGAGTACATCAACGCCGGCGAGTTCGAGAGCGACGACATCGAGGTGCTGGTGCTCGATGAGGCGGATCGCATGCTCGACATGGGCTTCATCGACGACGTGAGCCGCATCGCCGCCGAGGCACGCTACCGCAAACATACCCTGCTCTTCTCCGCCACCCTGGAAGGGGCCGGTCTGACCCGTTTCGCCAACGAGATCCTTAACGATCCGGTCGAGTTGCACGCCGAACCGCCGCGCAGCGAGCGCCGCAAGATCACCCAGTGGATCCACCTGGCCGACAACGCCGTCCACAAGCTGGCCCTGTTGACCCATATACTGCGCGATCCGGAGACCACGAAGGCGATCATCTTCGTCAAGACCCGCGAACGCCTGGCCGAGCTCTCCGGACAGTTGCAAACCGCCGGCATTCCCTGCGCCTGGATCCGCGGTGAGATGGAGCAGGAGAAACGGATCGAGGCGATCCGCAAGTTCAGCGAGGGTGATGTGCCCTTCCTGATCGCCACCGACGTGGCGGCCCGCGGTATCGATCTGCCGAACGTCAGCCATGTCATCAACTACGACATGCCTTACAGCGCCGATGTCTATGTGCACCGGATCGGCCGTACCGGACGTGCCGGCAACCGCGGCTGTGCCATCAGCCTGACCGAGGCTCACGACATGGCCGTGGTCGGCAAGATTGAACGCTACACCGAAGAGCGCCTCAAGCGCCGTGTCATCGACGGTCTGCGCCCGCAGCACAAGGAAGCCAAGGTGCCGACCAAGAAGAAGAAGCCCAAGGAGGACAAGAAGAAGTCCGCCAAGAAGAAGGGCAAGAAAAAGTAAGCATGAGGGCCGCCGCGAGGCGGCCTCTTCACAGGCAAGAGTCCATAAAAAAAGCCGACATCAAACAGACATCGGCCTTAAGAAAGTGCTTACAACAGAGGATTCAATAGGTAAGACTCGGGTAAGCACATTTGGTTCCCTGTTTACTGCATTTTTTCTTCCCGTTTGAACACCAGGGTGTCGGCGCTGGACTCCTCGGGAACGAAATAGTAGCCATCCACATCGAAGGCCGGGATCTCCTCCACTCGGGTGATCCGGTTAACCAGCAACCAGCGGGCCATCATGCCACGCGCCTTCTTGGCGTAGAAACTGATGATCTTGTACTGGCCGTTCTTGCCATCTTTGAATACCGGGGTCACGATGCGCCCTTTGAGCGAGCCGGGCCGTACCGACTTGAAATATTCGTCCGAGGCGAGGTTGATAAGCACCTCATCCCCCTGTTCGGCCAGGGCCTGGTTGAGGTGTTCGGTGATCCGCTCTCCCCAGAAGGTGTAGAGATCCTTGCCTCTGGCGTTATCGAGCCGAATCCCCATCTCGAGGCGATAGGGCATCATCAGATCCAGTGGCCGCAACACGCCGTAGAGACCGGAGAGCATCCGCAGGTGCTCCTGGGCATAGCACAGATCCTCCTCACCCAGGCTCCCGGCATCCAGTCCGGTGTAGACATCCCCTTTGAAGGCGAAGATGGCCTGACGGGCGTTGTCCAGGGTGAAGGCCGGTTGCCATTGGGCAAAGCGCGCGGCGTTGAGGCCCGCCAGCTTGTCGCTGATCTTCATCAGCGAGCCGATTTCGGCCGGGCTCATCTGGCGAGCCCTGGCGATCAACTCGGCCGACTGATCCAGCAAGGCAGGCAGAGTATGGCGTCGGGTTGGCAGGGGGGATTCATAGTCCAGCGTCTTGGCCGGCGAGACCACAATCAGCATAAGCGTCCTCTGTTTCACTCCATATCGGGCTGCAGGGTAACATTATCCAGAGAGCCGGAGCCAAGTTTCTCACCCCCCTTCAGCTTGATCATCAACCGGAGATCGTTCACCGAGTCCGCATGGGCCAGGGCCGTCTCCATGTCGATCTGTCCCCCCATGTAGAGATCGAAGAGGGATTGATCGAAGGTCACCATCCCCTGTTCGCGGGAGCGCCCCATCACATCCTTGAGTCTGTCCACCTCTCCTTTACGGATGATGTCGGCAATCAGGGGCGTGTTGAGCAGGATCTCGAACGCAGCACTGCGCCCACTACCACTCTTGAGGGGCAGCAACTGCTGGGCGACGATGGCCTTCAGATTGAACGCCAGATCGTAGCGCAGCTGGCGGTGCCGCCCCTCCGGCATCAGATGCATGATCCGTTCGATCGCCTGGTCAGCATTGTTGGCGTGCAGAGTGGCCATGCAGATATGGCCCGTCTCGGCAAACTGGATGGCAAACTCCATGGTCTCCTGGGTACGGATCTCGCCGATCAGGATAAGGTCCGGCGCCTGACGCAGGGCACTGCGCAGGGCCGAATCGAAAGAGGGCGTATCCAGCCCCACCTCTCGCTGGGTCACGATGCTGCGCCCGTGGTGATGCACAAATTCCACCGGATCTTCGACCGTCAGGATGTGGCCATCACTCTGCTGATTGCGATAGCCGATCATGGCCGCCTGGGTCGTCGACTTACCGGCACCGGTGGCACCGACGAAGAGGATCAGCCCCCGCTTGGCCATCACGACCTCCCTGAGCACAGGTGGCAGCTTGAGCTCTTCGAAGGTGGGGATCCGGGTCTCGATGCGACGCAGCACCATGCCAGGCTGGGCCAGTTGCAGGAAAGTACTGACCCGGAAACGACCGAGACCCGGCCTCTGTATGGCGAAGTTGGCCTCCCAGGTCTGTGCAAAGAGGTGTCTGCTCTCCTCATCCATGATGAGGGCCATCGCCTCTTCAACCTCTTTTGCCGACAAGGGCGTATCGCCGAGGGCGACGAAGCGCCCGTCCTGCTTCACGGTAGGGGCCATGCCAGTCGTGACGAAGAGATCCGAACCACGCCTCGCCACCAACTCGCCCAACCAGGCATCCATGCTCATAGAGACTCCTAAATACTGTTGGGATCGGCGGCCTTGCCCCTGGCATCCTGCTGGGTAACCACGCCGCGCCCGACCAACTGCTTGAGGCACTGATCCATGGTCTGCATGCCATGTGTCATCCCGGTCTGAATCACAGAGTAGAGCTGGGGCACCTTGTCTTCCCGGATCAGGTTTCGCACCGCCGGGATACCTATCATGATCTCGTGTGCGGCCACCCGACCACCGCCGATACGTTTGAGCAGGGTCTGGGAGATAACCGCCCGCAGGGATTCGGACAACATGGAGCGCACCATGTCCTTCTCGGCCCCGGGGAAGACGTCGATGATACGGTCTATGGTCTTGGCCGCCGACGAGGTGTGCAGGGTGCCAAACACCAGGTGACCGGTCTCGGCCGCCGTCATCGCCAGCCGAATGGTTTCGAGATCCCGCATCTCACCGACCAGTATGATGTCGGGGTCTTCACGCAGGGCCGAGCGCAGGGCATTGCTGAAGCTCTTGGTATCCCGGTGCACCTCGCGCTGGTTCACCAGACAGCGTTTGTTCTCATGCACGAACTCGATGGGATCCTCGATGGTGAGGATGTGATGATGAAAGGACTCGTTGATGTAGTTGATCATGGCGGCCAGCGTCGTCGACTTGCCCGAGCCGGTTGGCCCCGTCACCAGTACCAGACCACGGGGATATTCGGCGATCTTGCGAAACACCTCGGGAGCATCGAGCTCATCGAGACTCAATACTGTACTGGGGATGGTCCGGAAGACGGCTCCCGAGCCACGAGACTGCTGGAAGGCGTTGACACGAAAGCGCGCCAGCCCGGGGATCTCGAAGGAGAAGTCGACCTCGTAATTCTCTTCAAGCTCCTTGCGCTGCTGATCGTTCATGATGTCATAGATGAGGGCGTGAACCTCCCTGTGCTCCAGGACGGGCAGATTGATCTTGCGCATCTCCCCGTCGACCCGGATCATGGGTGGCACCCCGGCAGAGAGGTGTAGATCCGAGGCTTTATGCTTTACACTGAAGGCCAATAACTCTGTGATATCCATAGACTTGTCATTCTCCCATTGCGCATCACTAACTAAATCATGAGCCAGATTGCCCAGCACCTCGCCCAGGTGGCGGATCGAATCGCCAAGGCCGAAACAGAGGCAGGCAGAACCACCGGCAGCGTTGCCCTGCTGGCGGTCAGCAAGACCAAGCCCCTGGAGGCCATTGTCGCCGCCTATGACTGCGGACAACGTCGCTTCGGTGAATCCTATGCCCAGGAGGCGGTCGACAAGATCGACCGTCTGCGCCAGGATCCCGCCTTTGATGACCTGGAATGGCACTTCATCGGCCCCCTCCAGTCCAACAAGACCCGCCCCGTTGCCGAGCGCTTCCAGTGGGTGCAGAGCGTGGACAGAGCCAAGCTGATCGAGCGGCTGCAATCCCAGAGACCGCCCCATATGCCACCGCTAAATATTTGTCTGCAAATCAATATTAGCGGAGAGCTCAGCAAATCAGGAACCACGGAAGAGCAGATTTTCAGCCTTGCCGAACAGGTGTCACGCAGTGATCGCCTGGTATTGCGCGGCCTAATGGCCATTCCTGAACATACCGACGATGCAGAGCGCCTGGCCGGGCAGATGGCCCGCATGCAGCAACTGTTCACTCGTCTCCAGGCAAAATATCCCTCGGTCGACACCCTCTCCATGGGCATGACCGAGGATCTCGAGCCCGCCGTCCGCCATGGCAGTACCATGGTGAGAATCGGCACCGCCATCTTCGGTGCCCGCGACTACTCATAAGCAGGATGCCTATGCAACACAGACAGATCGCCTTCATCGGGGCCGGTAACATGAGCCGCAGCATCATACTGGGGCTGGTGCGCACCGGTTACCCGGTTGATTGCATCACCGCGGCCAACCCCAGCCGCCCCAAGCTCGATGCCCTGGCCAGCGAGACCGGCATCCACATCACTCAGGATAACCTGGCGGCAGCCCGGAGAGCCGAGGTGATCGTGCTGGCGGTCAAACCCCAGCTGATGGCTGACATGCTCGAGACCCTGCGCGCCGAGCCCGGCATCCTGGAGGGCAAGCTGCTTATCTCTGTCGCCGCCGGGATCCGGGTCGAACGTCTCACCCAGATGACGGGACAGACGCGGATCATCCGCTGCATGCCCAATACCCCGGCCCTGCTCGGACTGGGCATGACCGGACTCTATGCCCCCGATCCTGTGAATGAAGAAGACCGCCAGTTCGCCGAGCAGATGCTGCAGGCGGTGGGTCAGACGCTCTGGGTGGCTGACGAGAGCGGGATCAACGGAGTCATTGCTGCCGCAGGCAGTGCCCCCGCCTACTTCTTTCTCTTTATGCAGGCCATCTGCGAAGAGGCCGAGCAGATGGGATTCACCCCGGAGCAGGCCCGGGCCCTGGTTCAACAGACCGCCATCGGCGCGGCAGCCATGGTGGCGCAGAATCCAACCCTCTCTCTCGCACAACTGCGCGAGCAGGTCACCAGCAAGGGCGGCACCACTGCCGAGGCGATCCGAACCTTTCAGGAGCAGGGATTGCAGCAGATCACCAGCCACGCCATGCAGGCCGCCGTTCGCCGGGCCGGCGAGATGGAAACACTCTTCTAAGGAGCCTCGATGAATACCGCCTTTTTCCTTATCAACACCGTCTTCGACCTTTACCTCATGGTCGTGCTGCTGCGCCTCTGGCTGCAGTGGGCACGTGCCGACTTCTACAACCCCCTGAGCCAGACCGTGGTCAAGCTCACCTCACCGCTGCTGGTTCCCCTGCGCCGGGTAATCCCCAGCGTGGGCAGCCTGGATCTCGCCTCCCTGGTGCTGGCCCTGATCGTGGCAATGGGCAAGCTGGCTCTGCTCAAGAGCCTTGGGGTATTGCAGGCCGACTGGGTCAGCCTCTCCCTCTTCGCCGGTCTGACCGTCCTCAAGAAGGCTGGCTCTATGGTCTTCTGGATCCTGCTGATCCGCGCCATCCTGAGCTGGGTCAGTCAGGGCCGCAACCCTATCGAATATGTGATGCATCAGCTGACCGAACCCTTCTTGCAACCCATACGCCGCATCCTTCCCCCCCTGGGCGGACTGGATCTCTCCGTGCTGGTTGCCTTCATCGCCCTGCAGGCCATCAACTACCTGCTGGGCGATCTCTTCGGCCAGCTCTGGTGGATGATCTGATGGCGGCAGCCAGCTGGCAGGGAGAGGTGCTGCTGCTTCAGCTCCTCATCCAGCCCAAGGCGAGCCGGGATCAGATAGTCGGTCTGCACGGAGAGGAGATCAAGGTCGCCATCACGGCGCCTCCGGTTGATGGGCAGGCCAATGCCCATCTGATCAAGTATCTGGCCAAGCAGTTCAAGGTGGCCAAAGGGCAAGTCAGGGTTATTCGCGGCGAACTGGGACGCCACAAGACGGTCAGTATCGAAGGGCCACGGGCAATCCCCTCCGAGATTGCCGCCCTGTTAAACTGAACATGAGAGTCACCGACAAGGAGAAGCGATGATGAGAGCCTGGTTAGGCGCCCTGCTGGGGATGATGTTGTCCCTCCCCGGCCAGGCGGAGCAGATGAAAGAGGTCGGCCCCTGGAACGTGCACTACAGTGCCTTTGCCTCCAGCTTTCTGACCCCGGAGGTGGCCACTCAGTATCAGGTTGAGCGCAGCCGCTATAACGGCATCATCAACATTGCGGTACAGGACAAGCAGGGAATACCCCAATCGGTTGGCATCACGGGTGAGGCCCGCAACCTGACCGGCACGGTTCGCCCCCTATCCTTCCGTGAGGTCAGGGAGGGTAAGGCGATCTATTACCTGGCCGAGCTTCCCTACCGCAACGAAGATACGTACCGCATCACCCTGACCCTGATGGGGAACGGGCAGCGGTGGCCCCTGGAGTTCCAGCACACCTTCTATGTGGAGTAGCCAGGAGAGTCTTTCGAATCAGCAAGGGAGGCCATGGCCTCCCTTTCTGATTTATTCGACCAGATGCAGTTCGGGAGGACGTGACGTGAGGATGTCGACACAGTAGTCCCAGGTCGAAATCCGGTAGTGCTGCAGATCCTCGTCCAGATGTACCCCCTTGGACTCCTGATGAAACCAGGCGGCGAACCGTGACGGGGTGATGATCTGGATCTGCTCCTCGACGGGATGGCTGCTCATGCCATCGGAGAGATCCCCATCCTCCACCACGCGCAGGGCAAACACCTGGCGGAAGTAAACATGGCATTGAGTGAGGGGAGGTATGTCGATGCTGCGGGCCTGCCCGAGCGCTATGGTCAGGGTGTCACCCCAGATGTCGTGGTGTAGATCGACCACCACCAGACCGGGCGATAACTGCCTGGAGGGGGCCCAGGGAATGGCCACCTGGCCTATGGTCATGGGATGTGCCATACCAACCTCCCGATACCGCTTTTCTCTCAGTTTATCCGAAAAAAGGGACGGGACACACAATAAAAAACCCGGCGCAACAGGCCGGGTTTTTTGGCAAAACGGGCGTCTTACTTGACGGCGTCCTTCAGGGCCTTACCGGCAACGAAGGAGGGCACATTAGCCGCGGCGATCTGGATCTCCTTGCCGGTTTGGGGATTGCGACCGGTACGGCCAGCACGATGGTTGACCTTGAAGGTGCCGAAACCGACCAGCTGGACTGCATCGCCCTCTTTCAGGCTCTGGGTGATACCTGCCAGGATCTCCTCCAGTGCAGCCTTGGCCTGAGCCTTGCTCAGATCGGCTTTAGCGGCGATAGCATCGACAAGTTGCGCTTTGTTCATAAGTTATCCTTTATCAACTGGCAATTAGCACGGCTTCACTCTATGCAAAAAGAGGTTGTCAGGCAAAGCCTTTATCCCCTTTGAGCCCTCAAATGGCGGGCTTTTCATCAAGATCTGCGGAAACAATCACATAACAGGTGAATCTCGGCACAAACCCATGCTCGCCCACCATAAAACGAGGGGGACAAGCCCCCTCACCATTTCCCTCGAGGCCACTCAACCGTTGCGAAACAGCGCATCGATAGAGAGGCCTTGAGAGAGCAGCACCTCACGCAGGCGGCGCAGGGCTTCAACCTGGATCTGTCGCACCCTCTCCCGGGTGAGACCGATCTCGTGACCCACATCCTCCAGCGTCGCCGCCTCATACCCCAGCAGGCCGAAACGGCGGGCCAGCACCTCGCGCTGCTTGGGATTTAGCTCCTCGAGCCAGTGGACAATGCTGCTGCGCATATCGTCCTCCTGGGTCTCCAGCTCGGGGCCGGAGCCACGCTCATCGGAGAGCACATCCAGCAGAGCCTTGTCCTTGTCGCCACCGATCGGCGTATCGACCGAGCTGATCTTCTCGTTGAGCTTGAGCATGCGGCTCACGTCTTCGACCGGCTTGTCGAGGGCAGAGGCGATATCCTCCGCCGTGGGCTCGTGATCGAGGCGATGGGCCAGCTCACGGGCGGTACGCAGATAGACGTTGAGCTCCTTGACCACATGGATCGGCAGTCGAATGGTGCGCGTCTGATTCATGATGGCCCGCTCTATGGTTTGGCGGATCCACCAGGTGGCGTAGGTAGAGAAACGGAAACCGCGCTCGGGATCGAACTTCTCGACGGCACGGATCAGGCCCAGATTACCCTCCTCGATGAGATCGAGCAGAGCCAGGCCACGGTTGTTATAACGGCGGGCAATCTTGACGACCAGCCGCAAGTTGGATTCGATCATCCGTTTGCGGGCAGCCTTGTCACCGCGCAAGGCGCGGCGGGCGAAGTAGACCTCTTCCTCGGCAGTGAGCAGGGGAGAGAAGCCTATCTCTCCCAGATAGAGCTGGGTCGCATCCATGACCCGGTTGAGTTCAGGGGTGAACACCTCATCGCTGACCACCTCATCGGCAGCCGCAACGGTCAGCTCCTCCTCTTCCTCTGCGCTCTCAATCTCCTCATCAAGCTCGAATTCAACGTCCTGTACATCCAGCTTATCTTCTTGGCTCATGGCATCCCTCCAGAACCAGAGTCACGCTTTCCCTCTGGGTTTAACGCTTGGGCAGATAGCTCATCGGATTGACCGACTTGCCCTTGTACCGGATTTCAAAGTGCAGTCGCACATCCGGCGCATCCGTGCTTCCCATATCGGCAATGACCATCCCTTTCTTGACACTCTGCCCCTCCTGCACCCGCAACTGGTCGTTGTGGGCATAGGCGGAGAGATACTCATCGTCATGCTTGAGAATGATCAGCTTGCCATATCCCCGAAGCGCACTGCCGGCATAGACTACCTTGCCGTCGCTGGCCGCAAAGACGGGTTGCCCCTTCTTGCCGGCAATGTCGATCCCCTTGTTGCCCTGCTCGGCAGTGGAGAACCCCTCGACAAGCTTGCCATCTGTTGGCCAACGCCAATCCGGCGATCCGCTGGAGACATTGTTGTTATTTTGAGCTGTTTTTTGAGCGTATTCCTTTGGTGCAGGCGCGGCAACGGTTTTCTGCTCCGTCCACTGCGAGGTCTGACCAGAAGGCTTGGCGACCGACGGCTGGGTAACGACCACGGCGCCACCGCCGGATTTACCCCCCAGAGACTGGGATTCGAAGACGTGCAGTCGCAGTTGCTGACCCGGATAGATGTTGTAGGGAGGCTCGATCCCGTTGAGACTGGCAATGGCGGGCACATTACTGCCGGCGCTGAAGGCGATGGAATAGAGGGTGTCCCCCTTCTGTACCGTATAGCTGTTGCCAGTCAGGGTCCGCTGCTTACCCACATAACGGGCCGAACTACCGGACCGGTAACCGCCATCGATACTGCCGACCGGGGCCGGGGTTTGGCTGGAGGAGCAGGCAAACAACAGACCGGACAACAGCACTGCGCTGCTCTTTCGCCACTGCAACAGACTCATAACAAC
Organism: Aeromonas sp. R6-2; assembly: GCF_040908155.1. NCBI lineage: Bacteria > Pseudomonadati > Pseudomonadota > Gammaproteobacteria > Aeromonadales > Aeromonadaceae > Aeromonas > Aeromonas sp. R6-2. The sequence continues at coordinate 12,513 of NZ_JBFODE010000042.1, forward strand.
CCCTTACTTGCTAAACCAGAAATAAGCCGCCACGGCCAGAGCGATACAGAGCCAGCCCAGCACATCCACATAGTGCATCAGCTTGCGCTCCATCTTCTCACCACCCCATCGCATCAACCCGGCCACCAGGAAGAAGCGCATGCCGCGACCAATGAGGGAGGTGACAATAAAGGGGAGCAGCGCCATATGCAACAGGCCGGCCGTCACCGTGAACACCTTGTAGGGGATGGGAGTGAAGCTGGCGATGAAAATGACCCAGATTCCCCACTGCTCAAACCACTGCTCGGCCAGGGCAATCTTATCCTGATAACCGACCGCCGCCACCATGGGCTGAACCACGGGTTCCCACAGGGCATAGCCCAGGGCATAACCAAACAGGGCGCCGAGCACGGAGAAGAGCGTCGCCAGTGCGGCGTAATGCCACGCCTTTTGCGGCTTGGCCAGCGCCATGGGCGCCAGCATCACATCGACCGGGATGGGCCAGAAAATGGATTCAATAAAGGCCGTCCCCGAGAGGTAGAAGGGGGCATGCCGATGACGGGCCCATACCATGACCATGGCGTAGAGGCGGGAAAACAACTTCACTCAATTTCTCCATTAACAAGAGGAACAAATCGCACCGGCTCCAGCGCCCTCTGGGTCAGTTGGGAGCCATTGCGTTCAATCAGCATCAGGGCCTGCTGCTGCTCACCCACGGGAATCACCATGCGTCCCCCGTCGGCCAGTTGCTCCAGCAGAACCCGGGGAACCTCGCTGGCCGCCGCCGTGACCAGGATGGCGTCGAAGGGTCCCTTGGAGGCCCAGCCATCCCAGCCATTACCGTGCCGGGTCGAGATGTTGTGCAGGTCCAGGTTTCTCAGCCGGCGCCGCGCCTGATATTGCAGGGACTTGATGCGCTCGACCGTATAGACATGCTCCACCAGACGCGCCAGCACTGCCGTCTGATAACCCGAACCTGTGCCTATCTCCAGCACATGGGCCGGATCATTGGCCACCACCAGCTCGGTCATGCGCGCCACCATGTAGGGTTGGGAGATGGTCTGGCCATGCCCGATGGGCAAGGCCGTGTTATCCCACGCCTGGTGAGCCATCGCCTCGTCCACGAAGTACTCGCGCGGAATGTCGGCAATGGCAGCCAACACGCGATAGTCCGTGATCCCCTTGGCGATCAGTTGATTCAATAGGCGCTGCTCTATCACACCCTTATCCTTGCTGTGCCAGCCAGGCCTCCAGGTTGCTCATGTTGCGATATGCGGTCATGTCGATGGTCAGCGGGGTGATGGAGACATAGCCCTGCTCGATGGCCGCAAAGTCGGTCCCCTCTCCCGCATCCTGCCGGGCCCCCGGGGGGCCAATCCAATAGACGGTCTGGCCCCGGGGATCCTGCTGCCGGATCACCGACTCGGCCCGGTGACGATTGCCCAGACGGGTCACCTTCATCCCTTTTACCTGATCCAGCGGCAGATCCGGCACATTGACATTGAGGATCTGATCCGCGGGCAGGGGGTGATGCTGCAGCGCCCGCACCAGGGTCAACGCATAGTGGGCCGCCGTCTCGAAGTGGGTATCCCCCACCAGGGAGATGGCGATGGAGGGGAAGCCCAGATGGCGCCCCTCGGTGGCCGCCGCCACGGTGCCGGAGTAGATGACGTCATCACCCAGATTGGCACCGTGGTTGATACCGGCCACGACCATGTCGGGCTCGGGCCTGAGCAGCTCGTTGGCGGCCAGGTGCACGCAGTCGGTCGGCGTCCCCTTCACCGCATAGAAGCCGGTCTCCTCGATGCGGCTGACCCGCAGTGGCACCTCCAGGGTCAGAGAGTGGCTGGCACCGCTGCGATTGCGATCCGGCGCAACCACGGTCACCTCACCGCACTCGGCCAGCGCCCGGGAGAGCGCCCGGATGCCGCGCGCATTCACGCCATCGTCATTACTCACCAGAATGCGCATGGGTCTCTCCGTGGTGATCCGCCTCGCGGGCATCGATCAGCTCGCGCACCACGCTGGTGGCAAAAGCGCCGGCCGGCAAGAAGAATGAGAGGGTCAGGGTATCGGCCTCCAGCTGCCACTGCATCCCCTCGGGGCGCAGCAGCAGGGGACGGCGTTCCTGATCCATCCCGGCCTTCTCGAGCCCCTCGCGCCACTCGGCAAGTTCGCTCAGGGCCGCCTCTTCAAAGGCGGCCGCCTCTCCCTGACTGGCGAGGCGGCCACGACCCCACAGGGGGGCGGTGAGTTGCACATCGCCACTGGCCAGGCGTGCCGCCAGCTCGGGAGTGACCTCGGGTTCGCTGAAGATGGAGTGGGAGCCCTTGAGCATCAGGCAGTCACCGGCAAGCAGGGTGTGGGCCACTCCCTGTTCAATACGGGCGGTCACGACCGTATTGAACAGCATGCTGCGCGCCGCCGACAGGTAGAGGGAGCGCTTGTTGCGATCCTTGATCCGCTTGCCGCCAAACATGGCCTTGGCGGCCTCCAGGTTGTTGCCACCCCGGCCGAAACGCTGTTCGCCGTAGTAGTTGGGTACCCCCTGCTCGGCCACCGCCTGCAGGCGGGCCTCGAGCCCCTCGCTGCCCGACAGCCCGGTCAGGCGCAGGGTGAAGTGGTTGCCCTTGAGGTAACCGGTGCGCAGCTTGCGGTTGTGGCGCCTGGCCTCGAGAATCTGGATGCTGTCGCTCTCGATGACGCTCAAGTCAGGCTCGCCCTTACCCGGCAGGTGGATGCCGAACCACTGCTCGGTCACCGCATGGCGATCTTTCAGGCCGGCCCAAGTCACCGCGTTGCGGTTCACCCCGGCGGCGTCGGCCAGCAGGCCCGCCACCCAGGCGGTGTTCTCGCCGCTCTTGCGCACCCGCACGAAGATATGTTCCCCCTCGCCGCAGGGCTCGAAACCGAGATCCTCGATGACGACGAAGTCGGACGGGGCGGCCTTGAGCACACCGGTGACGGCCGGCTGGCCATGCAGATAGGTCAGTTGTTCGAGCATTATTGTTTCACCAGCAATACCACGGCTTCGGTGGCGATCCCTTCTTTGCGGCCGGTAAAGCCGAGTTTCTCTGTGGTGGTCGCCTTGACGTTGACCCGGTTCAGCTCACATTCGAGATCGGCCGCCAGCACGGCGCACATGGCGTCGATGTGGGGCGCCATCCTGGGTGCCTGGGCGATGATGGTGACATCCAGGTTACCGATACGATAGCCGGCCCCCTTGACCCGGGCGAACACGTCGCGCAGCAGGATGCGGCTGTCGATATTCTCGAACTCGGCACTGGTATCGGGGAAGTGGCGGCCGATGTCACCGGCGGCGATGGCACCGAGCAGGGCGTCACTCACCGCGTGCAGCACCACATCGCCGTCCGAGTGGGCAAGCAGCCCCTGCTCATAGGGAACGGCAACCCCGCCCAACATGCAGGGGCCCTCGCCCCCGAACTTGTGCACGTCAAAACCATGTCCGATCCGGATCACGCCATCTCCTCCTGCCGCGGCACCGGCCGCGCGATTGAATAGTGTTAGAGCGCGTCTTGTTGACGCAAATAGAGGCTGGCCAGTGCCAGATCCTCGGGACGGGTCACCTTGAGGTTGTCGGCCCGTCCCTCCACCATCCGTGGACAATAGCCGGCCCGCTCCATGGCCGACGCTTCATCGGTAATCAGGGCCCCCAGCACCAGCCCCTCTTCGAGGGCACGGCGCAGGGTTCTGGTGGGAAACATCTGTGGCGTCAGGGCGTGCCACAATTCGTCGCGATCGACGGTGGCCACTATTTCGCCGGCCCCGTTGGTGCGCTTCATGGTATCGCGTACCCGGCTGCCGAGGATGGCCCCCTCCCCCTGCTGCGCCACTGTGATGAGGCGGTCCATATCGCCGGCCGTGATACAGGGACGAGCGGCATCGTGCACCATGACCCAGTCGCTCTCCACCACCATCAGGGCGTTGAGTACAGAGTTGGCCCGCTCGCCGCCCCCCTCGACCCGCACCACGCGGGGATCGCTGGCCATCGGCAGGGCATCGAACCAGGCATCATGGGGGGCCAGCGCCACCACCACTTGTTCTATGGCCGGATGAGCCAGCAGGCGGCTGAGAGTGTGCTCGAGGATGGGTTTGCCGTTGAGCAGCAGATACTGCTTGGGCAGCTCGCTTCCCATGCGGCTGCCGATGCCGGCGGCGGGCACCACGGCAGTCACGGCATTACTCATTGCTCACCTCCTCCTGCTTCTCCTTCTTGGGAATGATGCGGTAGAAGGTCTCCCCCTGCTTGATATAGCCGAGATCGTTGCGTGACAGCTCTTCGATCGCCTCGAGACCGCTGGTGAGATCGGCGATCTCCCGGTAGATGAGGCCGTTACGATCCTTGAGCGACTGATTGTCCTGCTGCTGGCGTGCGACCGTGTCAGACATCTTGTAGTAGTCCTCCAGCCCGTTCTTGCCGAGCCAGAGGTGGTATTGCAGGCCGCCGAGCAGGGCCAGCAGGATCAGGGTGAATAGCCGCATGCACTGTGTCTCCTAGAAGCGGCCTAGTTTCCCATATTCGGCCCCAAGACAAAAGAAAGCACAAGCGAGTGAGTGGTGAAAATCCCTGTGGAAACCGGCGCTTGAAGCACCTGAACGACAACGCCCCGCAAAGCGGGGCGTCGGGGGCTCATCAGGCCGAGGTGTCGAGGGGCTCAAACCCCTTCACCAGCTCGTCGATGGCCTTCATCTGCTTGAGGAAGCCTTCCAGCTTGTCCAGCGGCAGGGCGCTCGGGCCGTCGCAGCGGGCCACCTTGGGATCGGGATGGGACTCGATAAACAGGCCTGCCAGGCCAACCGCCATGCCGGCACGGGCCAGCTCGGTCACCTGGTCACGACGACCACCGGAGGCGGCGCCCAGGGGATCGCGGCACTGCAGGGAGTGGGTCACGTCGAAGATCACCGGGTAGCCACCGGTGCTGCGCTGCATCACACCGAAGCCCAGCATGTCGACCACCAGATTGTCGTAACCGAAGTTGGCACCGCGCTCGCACAGAATGAGGCGATCGTTGCCACACTCCTCGAACTTCTCGGTGATGTTCTTCATCTGGCTCGGACTCAGGAACTGGGGCTTCTTGATGTTGATGACGTTACCGGTACGGGCCATGGCCTCCACCAGGTCGGTCTGGCGCGCCAGGAAGGCGGGCAGCTGGATCACATCCACCACCTCGGCCACCGGCTTGGCCTGACACGGCTCGTGCAGATCGGAGATGACCGGCATGCCGAAGGTCGCCTTGAGCTCCTGGAAGATCTTCATCCCCTCCTCCAGCCCCGGGCCACGATAGGAGTGGATAGAGGAGCGGTTCGCCTTGTCCCAGCTCGCCTTGAACACAAACGGGATGTCCAGCTTGCTGGTCACTTCCACGTAGCGCTCACACACGGCCATGGCCATGTCGCGGGACTCCAGCACGTTCATGCCGCCAAACAGCACGAAAGGCTTGTCGTTGGCCACTTCGATGGCATTTACCTTGACGATTTTCTGTTCCATCACGGGTTCCTTAATGGAGGGTCTTGGGGGTGAGATCCAGGGCCTTGAGCTGCGCCTTGAGCAGATCGGCCACAGGGTCATCCGGACACTGTTCAATAAAGTATTCGAAGTCCCCCGCGGCAAACTGGGGGCAGTCGAGCTGTTCATAAATAAAGCCGCGATCCCGTGTCTCGAGGGGATCGCCCGGTTTCATGCGCAGCAGCAACTCGCAGCAGCGCAGGGCCTCGTTCATGCGCCCCTCCCGCAGCAGGGCCGCCTTGCTCACGTTGAGCAACCGCTCGAGGATCTCCCACTGGCTCGCCGGCATCAGGTACTGGCCACTCAGGGTGGCGAAATTGCCCAGTGCCCCGCGCAGCAGCAGCTCGACTCCGTGCAGCGAGAGCTCCTCACCATTGAAGGGGTCCACATAGACCTGGCTATCCCCCTCGTCGAAGCAGACCAGAAAGTGGCCGGGGAAACAGAGTCCCTCCACCTTGAGGCCGAGCGTACGCCCCAGCTGGATCAGTACGATGCCGAGGCTCACCGGTATGCCGCAACGCCGGTGCAACACGGCGCAGAGATCGCAGTTTTCCGAGTTGAAGTAGTCCTGCCAATCCCCGTGAAACCCCAGCTCTTCATAGAGCAGGGCCAGCAGGGCCGGGCGTCGCGCCTCGGGGGGGGCGAGGCGCACAGAGTCCAGACGGGACTCCAGCGCATTGAGGTACGCCTTCCCCTCGGCGGCGCGCCCTTCACCATAGACCTCGTCGGCCACCGAGAGGGCCAGCTCGGTCAGCTCATACCCCTCGAAATCGGTCCACTCGTCGATACGAAAACGCGTCATCACAATCTCAACCAAACAGGGAGGGAAGCTTGATCACCGCCAGCTTGGCCGCGAAATAGACCCACCCCAGGGCGCCGAGGAAGGCGAACCAGCGGGTGGTGCGACTGCCGAAACGGCTGAGGGACATCCACCCCAGGAAGGCGGCGATCAGGATGCAGACCAGCTTCTCGCTGAGCCAGGGGACGGCGTTGTTGATGGGATTGAGGCCGAGCAACAGGCACAGGGCAAGCCCCGACAGCACCACCAGGCCATTGAGCACGCCGCCGACCCGCATCAGCCGGGCTTGCCTGGCCGGCGCGGCGGCGCGCTGCAACAGGGCAAAGCGAACCATAAAGGCCACCACCGCCAGGGCGACAAGCAGCAAATGGAGATGTTTCAGGATTGGATACATCAGGCAATTCCTTGGAAGCGTCCCAGAGTGACGCGGTCGTTGTCACCGTAATCGCGCACCGTCTCGATGGCGTCATAACCCGCCTCGGCCAGCAGCTCGCGCACGCTGGCACCCTGCTGCCAGCCGTGCTCCAGCAGCAACCAGCCGCCGGGCACCAGGTGAGCCGGCGCACTGCGCACTATGTGGCGCAGATCCGCCAGCCCCGCCTCGTCGGCCACCAGGGCGCTGAGGGGCTCGAAACGCACGTCCCCCTGGGCCAGGTGCGGATCTTCCCCATCGATATAGGGAGGGTTGGAGACGATGAGATCGAAGCGGGGTGCATCGCCCAGGGGCTCAAACCAGGAGCCCAGACGCAGCAGCAGGGGCAGGCGCAGCCGCTCGCTGTTGCGCCTCGCCAGCGCCACCGCATCGGGCTGGGCATCGACCGCCCACACCTCGTCATCGGCTCGCTCCGACTTGAGGGCCAGGGCAATGGCACCGGTACCGGTGCCGAGATCGAGCACCCGGGCAGGGGCTGCCGGCAGGCGCGCCAGGGCCTGCTCCACCAACACCTCGGTATCCGGGCGCGGGATCAGGGTGGCCGGGCTCACCAGCAGGGGCAGAGACCAGAACTCCCGCTCCCCGAGGATATGGGCGATGGGCTCGCCCCCCTGACGGCGCGCCAGCCATCCCTCCAGCCGAACCAACTGGTCGCCGGTGAGCTCGCGCTCGGGCCAGCTCAGCAGATAGCCGCGATCCCGCCCCAGCAGATGGCAGAGCAGGGCATCGGCATCGGCACGGGGCGACTCGCCAGCGGCGAGGGCCCCGGTCAGCCAGGCGCGAGCGGCGTCCAGACGCATCAGCTGTTGTCCGCCAGAGAGGCGAGCTGATCGGCCTGGTACTCCTGCACCAGCGGCGTGATGATGCAGTCCAGATCCCCTTCGAGCACCTCGGAGAGGCGATAGAGGGTGAGGTTGATGCGGTGCTCGGACAGGCGTCCCTGGGGGTAGTTGTAGGTGCGGATGCGCTCGGAGCGATCCCCCGAGCCCACCAGATTGCGGCGGGTGGTCTGCTCGGCGGCGCGATGACGCTCATCCTCGGCCGCCTGCAGACGTGCCGCCAGTACCGCCAGCGCCTTGGCGCGGTTCTTGTGCTGGGAACGCTCGTCCTGGCACTCCACCACCAGGCCCGTCGGCAGGTGAGTGATGCGGATGGCCGAGTCGGTCTTGTTGATGTGCTGACCACCGGCACCGGAGGCGCGGAAGGTGTCGACCTTCAGATCCGCCGGGTTGATTTCGATCTGCTCGGCCTCGGGCACCTCGGGTAGCACCGCCACCGTGCAGGCAGAGGTGTGGATACGCCCCTGGGACTCGGTCTCCGGCACCCGCTGCACCCGATGACCGCCGGACTCGAACTTGAGGCGGCCATAGACCCGCTCCCCGTCGATCTTGGCGATCACCTCTTTAAAGCCGCCGTGTTCCCCCTCGTTGCAGCTGACCATGCTCAGGCGCCAGCCCTGGCGCTCCGCATAGCGCGAATACATGCGATAGAGATCCCCGGCGAAGATGGCCGCCTCGTCGCCACCGGCTCCGGCGCGGATCTCGAGGTAGCAGTTGTTGTCATCCTTGGGATCCTTGGGCAGCAGCATGATCTGCAGCTCCTGCTCCAGGCTCTCCAGATTGGCCTTGGCGAGCGGCAGCTCCTCCTGCGCCATCTCGCGCAGTTCCGGATCATCCTCCTCCAGCATCAGCCTGGCGGCCTCGAGATCCTCCTCGGCCTGGCGCCAGCAGCGGAAGCCACCGACGATCTCCTCGAGCTGGGAGTACTCCCGGGTCAGGGCGCGATAGCGATCCTGATCGTTGATGACGTCAGGCTCCCCGAGCAGGGCCTGCACTTCCTCGTGGCGCTCAATGAGCCCTTCCAGCTTGCGAATGACAGATGGATTCATGGTTCTCTCAAAAATGGGCATTGGCCAAGGGTGGCCGACGGGTCACTCCTGCTGCAGGCCGAGGGCGCTTCGCAGCAGGGCCAATTGTTCCCGATCCCCCTGTTCGCCGGCATGGCGCAGGGCCTGGGTCGGGGTGTGGATCAGTTTGTTGGTGAGGCGATGGGCCAGGCGCCGCAGCGCCGCCTCGGGCTCCTCACCCTGTTGCAGACTCTGCAGGGCGCGCAAGAGCTCCTCCTCCGCATACCCCTGGGCCTGCTGGCGATAGTCGCGGATGAGATCGACCGCATGGAGGGAACGAAACCACCCCATGAAGTCGTCGCGCTCTTCCAGCACGATGCGCTCCGCCTGTTGGGCGGCGCGGCGACGCGCCTCCAGGTTCTGCTCGATGATCCCCTGCAGATCATCCACCGTGTAGAGATAGGCATCGGAGAGCTCGTCCACCTCCTCCTCGATGTCGCGCGGCACGGCGATGTCCACCAGAAACATGGGACGGTAACGGCGCGCCTTGAGGGCCCGCTCCACCATCCCCTTGCCGATGAGGGGCAGTGGGCTCGCGGTCGAACTGATGACGATATCCGCCTCGTGCAGGTGCTCGGGGATCGCCTCCAGGGTCATCACCTGGGCGCCGAACTCCTCGGCCAGCCCCTGGGCCCGTTGCAGGGTTCGGTTGGCCATCATCATCTGGGTGACGTTCTGCTCGCGCAGGTGACGGGCGACCAGCTCGATGGTCTCACCGGCACCGACCAGCAGCACCTTGGTCTGGGAGAGATCGGCGAAGATCTGGCGCGCCAGGCTGACGGCGGCAAACGCCACCGACACGGCACTGGCGCCGATCTCGGTGTCGGTGCGCACCCGCTTGGCCACCGAGAACGCCTTCTGGAACAATCGCTCCAGGATGGCCCGCAGGCCACCGGCCTGCTGGGCGGTACCGTAAGACTGCTTGATCTGCCCCAGGATCTGGGGCTCACCGAGCACCAGTGAGTCGAGGCCGCAGGCCACCCGCATCAGATGGCGCACCGCCTCCTCGTCGTGATGGAGGTAAGTGGCATTGTCGAGCTCGCCGCTCTCCAGCCGGTGGAAACGCTGCAACCAGTGCAGCACCTGCTCCCCCTGGCCCGCGTCCAGGTTGCAGTAGATCTCGGTACGATTGCAGGTGGAGACGATCACCGCCTCGCTTACCCCGGGCTGCTGCACCAGATCGTGCAGGGCGCGCTCGATACAGTCGGGACCGAAGGCCACACGCTCGCGCAACGAGACGCTGGCCGTCTTGTGGTTGATTCCTAGCGCGAGCAGACTCATGGGGCTGTGGGGTAATCCTTGGAGCAGGGCAGTGGCAGGGCGCTAATTGTACGGGAAAGGGTAGGCCTTTAAAAGCGATACGGCCGCCACTTATACTGTCGCAAACCATCATCCGGAGCCGACCCCGTGCCCCTTCGTCTCATACTCCTCACCCTGGCCCTGCTGCTGGCAGGCTGTGCCACCACTCCCCAACCCCAGCGCCAACAGGTGGACTGGAGCCAGGAGCGCCTGCGCCTCGAGCAGCTGACCCACTGGCAGCTCTCGGGCAAGCTCGCCATCATCACCGAAAAAGAGAAGGGCAGCGCCCGCCTCAACTGGCAGCAGGAAGGCGATGACTACCGCCTCAACCTCACCAGCGTCATCGGTACCCATATTCTCGAGCTGAGCCGCCAGAGTGGCCGACTCACCCTGATCGATCGGGATGGCAACCGCCACCAGAGCCAGGACGCGGGCGATCTCATCTATCGTCTGACCGGCTGGGAGCTCCCCATCGACGGCCTGCCCGAGTGGATCAAGGGGCTGCCGGGCGAGGCCCGCTACACCCTCAATCCGGACAAGAGCCTGGCCAGCGTCACCGACGGCGCCTGGCAGATCGACTATCAGCAATACCGTGACCAGGACGGCTATCGCCTGCCGCACCAGCTCTCCCTGCAGGGGGAAGGCACCCGCCTCAAGCTGCTGATCAACGAGTGGAGCCTGAAATGAGCGACATCCTCTGGCCGGCGCCCGCCAAACTGAACCTCTTTTTGCACGTCAACGGCCGCCGCCCCGACGGTTACCACGAGTTGCAGACCCTGTTTATCTTCCTCGATCACGGGGACACCCTGAGCGTCGAGGTGACCCAAGGGGATCGCCTCACCCTCTCCCCCGCCATTCCCGGCGTGCCCGACGAGGAGAATCTCATCATCCGCGCCGCCCGTCTGTTGCAGGCTCGCCTGCCGGAGCCCAAGGGGGCGCATATCCGGCTCACCAAGGTACTGCCCATGGGCGGTGGCATCGGCGGTGGCTCGTCGGATGCGGCCACCACGCTGGTGGCCCTCAACCATCTCTGGGGCGCCGGTTTGTCGGTGGATGAGCTGGCCGGGCTCGGGGTGCGCCTCGGGGCCGACGTGCCGGTGTTTGTGCGCGGCACCGCCGCCTTCGCCGAGGGCGTCGGGGAACGGCTGCAGCCGGTGGCGGTCCCGGAGCGTTGGTATCTGGTGATCAAACCCGAGTGCCACGTGGCGACGGCGGCCATCTTTCAGGATCCGGACCTGCCGAGAAATACCCCGAAAATGGGATTGCAGGAGCTGATGAGCGGAGAGTGGAAAAACGATTGCGAGGCGCTCGTCAAAAAGCGCCACCCCGAGGTTGCCAATGCGCTCGGCTGGTTGCTAGAATACGCGCCGTCAAGAATGACGGGCACTGGAGCCTGCGTCTTCGCTGCATTTGAAGACGAGAGCCTCGCTCGGGAAGTGTTGGCAAAACTGCCTGACGGCTGGGTGGGGTTTGTTGCCAAGGGCGTGAACATATCACCTCTGGCAGATGCCTTGCAACAGGCTCGTCATGCAAATACGGCAGGGTTCATCTGAGTGAAAGCGGATGAGGGCCCCACTTCCCTGGCCGGGCTGTTCGTCCGTCACCTTGATAAATCGTTTGCCCCCGAACGAGCGGACCCCTGGTCCACCCCCACATACTGGATGCAACCCCGAGGTTTCAAACCGTGCCTGACATGAAGCTGTTTGCTGGTAACGCCACGCCCGAACTGGCCCAGAAGATCGCAGATCGCCTGTTTATCAAACTCGGCAATGCTGCCGTCGGTCGCTTTAGCGACGGCGAGATCAGCGTACAGATCAACGAGAATGTACGCGGCGGCGATATCTTCATCATTCAATCCACCTGTGCCCCGACCAACGACAACCTGATGGAGTTGATCGTGATGGTGGATGCCCTGCGTCGTGCCTCCGCCGGCCGGATCACCGCCGTGATCCCCTACTTCGGCTATGCCCGTCAGGACCGTCGTGTTCGCTCCGCCCGTGTGCCCATCACCGCCAAGGTGGTTGCCGACTTCCTCTCCAGCGTCGGCGTTGACCGCGTGCTGACCGTGGATCTCCACGCCGAGCAGATCCAGGGCTTCTTCGATGTGCCGGTGGACAACGTGTTCGGCAGCCCGGTGCTGCTCGAAGACATGAAGGCCAAGAACCTGGAAGCCCCGGTCGTGGTCTCCCCGGACATCGGCGGCGTGGTGCGTGCCCGTGCCATCGCCAAGCTGCTCGATGACACCGACATCGCCATCATCGACAAGCGTCGTCCCCGCGCCAACGTCTCCCAGGTCATGCACCTGATCGGCGACGTGGCCGACCGCGACTGCATCATCGTCGACGACATGATCGACACCGGCGGCACCCTGTGCAAGGCCGCAGAAGCCCTCAAGGATCGTGGTGCCAAGCGCGTATTTGCCTACGCCACCCACCCGGTCTTCTCCGGCAACGCCCTGCAGAACATCAAGGATTCCGTGATCGACGAGGTGATCATCACCGACTCCATCCCCTTGACCGAAGAGATGAAGGCCATCGGCAAGGTGAAACAGCTCAGTCTGGCCACAGTGCTGGCCGAGGCCATTCGCCGCATCAGCAATGAAGAGTCTATCTCTGCCATGTTTGAGCATTGATAGAGAGTGATTCACGAAAACCGCCGCATGGCGGTTTTCGTCTTTTTGATATCCACGAAAACGTATCCCACCCACCAAGGCAGCGAGGAAGTTTCCATGTCTCCACTCCGTCCCCTGCTTGTCGCGACCCTCTGTAGCGCTCTGTTTGCCTGCCAGCAAGGCAAAGAGCCCCAGACCTTCGTGCTCAGCATCGCCCACATGAACGACACCCACTCCCAGTTCGATCCGGTCAACGCCACCCTGCGCAACCCGGCACTGGCAGCGCAGGGCGTTGAGAAGGAGACCGTCTACACCCGCTTCGGCGGTTACCCGCGCCTGCTCACCATGACCAAGGCGCTGCAGGCGGATGCCCAGCGTCAGAATCGCCCCCTGCTGACCCTGCACGGGGGGGATGCCTGGCAGGGGAGCGGTTACTTCAAGCTCAACGAGGGGATGGCCAACGCCGAGCTGCTCAGCCAGTTTGGCCTCGATGCCATGGCCCTCGGCAACCATGAGTTCGATCTGGACAATCAGAAGCTCGCCCGCTTTATCAAGGGGGTCAACTTCCCGCTGCTGGCCGCCAACCTGGATACCAGCCAGGATGCCGCCCTGCGCTCTGTTGCCAACCTCAAACCCTATGCCCTGTTTGCCTTCGACGGCAACCAGAAGAGCCCGCTCAAAGAGGGCGAGCCCCTCCCGGCCGACAAGCCCATCGTGGCCGTGGTCGGCCTGGTGCTGGAGGAGATGGGTGACATAGCGCCGAACACCGGCAAGCTGCGCTTTGCCAAGGAGGTGGCCTCGGCCCAGGCGACCGTGGATCTGCTCAAGCAGAAGGGGGTCGACAAGGTGGTGCTGCTGACCCACATCGGCAACCAGCGGGATCTGGCGCTGGCCGAGCGGGTCAACGGTATCGACGTCATCGTCGGCGGTCACTCCCACAGCCTGCTGGGGGATTTCAGTAACCTCGGCATGGGAGCGAGCGCCACCCGCTACGCCCAGATGGTCACCAACCCGGACGGCATAGGTCAGACCTGCGTGGTACAGGCCGGCTCCTACGCCCAGGCCATGGGTCTGGTCGAGGTCACCTTCGACGGCGACGGCCGGGTGACCGATTGCGAGGGAAAAAACACCCTGCTGGCCAGCGCCGACTTCTATCGTGATGCGGCCCGTCAGACGCCTCTGGAGAGCAAGGCCAGAGAGCAGACCCTCGCCTTCGTAGACCGTCAGGAGAATATCCAGCGGGTCGATGAAGATGTCCGCCTGCGCGGCATCATCGACAGCCACTACAAGCCGGCCCTGGAGCAGGCGTTTGGCAAGGTGATCGCCAGCGTGCCCGCCGATCTGCCCAACCCGCGCCGCCCCGGTGACGACAAGAGCGACAGCCACGGCTCCGACGTAGCTCCCCTGGTCGCCGAATCCCAATACTGGTGGGCCAACAGCGCCCCGGTGCAGCGCCTGCTCGGCCAACCGGTCGACTTTGCCATCACGGCCGTCGGCGGCGTGCGCGCCGACATCGGCGCCGGTGAGTGGCGCGAGGGGGATGCCGCCCTCACCCTGCTCCCCTTCAAAAACCAGCTGTCGGTGCTGACCCTGAGCGGCAGCGATGTGCGCGCCCTCATCACAGAGACGGTGAGCGCAACCCTGCCGGCCGGTGCCCACGCGGGCAAGTTCCCCTACGGTGGCCATCTGCGCTACACCTTCGAGGAGACCACCGCCGGCAAGGGTGGCCAGGTGACGGCGCTGGCGTGGCAGAGTCGCGATGGCCAATGGCAACCGCTGCAGGATAACGCCCGCTATCGGGTGGTGATGAACGGCTACAGCGCCAACGGCAACGATGGCTGGGATGCCCTCTACCGCGCCCAGCAGCAGCCGGGCAGCGAGCGGGTCGAACTGGCCCGGGTCGAGGGGACTCTCACCGCCTTCCCGGTGGCCGCCGTCACCCGGGAGGGGGACAAGGTCGTGGTGAGCTATCGGGGCACGGCCCTGAACTGCAAGGCCAAGGGGATCGACTGTGGCACCGATGCGGCCGCCTTCACCGAGTACGTGCGGGAGGTGCGCAATCCTCTCGAAGCCCTGGGTGACGAGGTGGTAACCCTCAAGCGCCTGCCCTGATCCACGCTCCCGCGGGGCGGTTTGGTTGAGAGATCGCCGCCCCACGGCTAGAATACGCCTCTTGCCTTCGGGCACACCCCTGCCTGTCATCCTGATATCGACGAAAGAGTGAACCCGTGACAAGCCAGATCAAGTTGATTGTGGGCCTCGGCAATCCCGGCCCCGAATACGCCAAGACCCGCCACAATGCGGGGGCCTGGTATGTGGAGCAACTGGCGCGCTGGCATAACGTCAGCCTGCGCGAGGAGCCCAAGTTCTTCGGTCACACCGCTCGTCTGCAGGTCGACGGCCAGGATGTGCGTCTGCTCATCCCGGCCACCTATATGAATCTGTCGGGCAAGGCGGTCGCCGCTCTGGCGCGTTTCTACCAGATCGAGCCGGAGGCCATCCTGGTGGCCCACGACGAGCTGGACCTGCCGCCCGGCATCGCCAAGTTCAAGCAGGGTGGGGGTCACGGGGGCCACAACGGCCTCAAGGACATCATCGCCAAGCTTGGCAACAACAATAATTTCTATCGGCTGCGCCTCGGGATCGGCCATCCCGGCAGCAAGGAGCTGGTCGCCGGCTTCGTGCTGACCAAGGCCCCGGCCAAGGAACAGGACCTCATCGATGCCGCGCTGGACGAATCCCTGCGCGCCACCGACATCCTGTTCAAGCAGGACATGACCAAGGCCATGAACCGGCTGCACAGCTTCAAGGCCGAGTGAGCCACTCCACAGCATCAATCAAGTAAGGTAAACGACCATGGGTTTTAAATGCGGTATCGTGGGCCTGCCCAATGTGGGCAAATCCACCCTGTTCAATGCGCTGACCAAGGCCGGTATCGAAGCCGCCAACTTCCCCTTCTGCACCATAGAGCCGAACACCGGCGTGGTGCCGGTGCCGGATCCCCGCATGGACCAGCTGGCCGAGATCGTAAAACCCCAGCGTACCGTGCCGACCACCATGGAGTTTGTGGATATCGCCGGCCTGGTGGCCGGTGCCTCCAAGGGTGAGGGCCTGGGCAACCAGTTCCTGGCCAACATCCGCGAGACCGACGCCATCGGTCACGTGGTGCGCTGCTTCGAAGACGAGAACATCGTTCACGTGGCGGGCAAGGTCTCCCCGGCCAACGACATCGAGGTGATCAACACCGAGCTGGCCCTCTCCGATCTGGAGGCGTGCGAGCGCGCCATCCTGCGCCAATCCAAGCGCGCCAAGGGTGGTGACAAGGACGCCAAGTTCGAGGTGGAAGTGCTCGAGAAGATCAAGGCCGGCCTGGAAGCAGACAAGATGATCCGTGGTCTGGATCTCTCCAAGGAGGAGATCGCCGCCGTCGATTACCTCAACTTCCTGACCCTCAAACCCACCATGTACATCGCCAACGTGGCCGAGGACGGGTTCGAGAACAACCCCTTCCTGGATCAGGTGCGTGAGATCGCCGCCGGCGAAAACGCAGTGGTGGTACCGGTGTGCTGCGCCATCGAGTCCGACATCGCCGAGCTGGACGATGCCGATCGCGCCGACTTCATGGCCGATCTGGGCATCGAGGAGCCGGGTCTGAACCGGGTGATCCGCTCCGGTTACACCCTGCTCAACCTGCAGACCTACTTCACCGCCGGTGTGAAGGAAGTGCGCGCCTGGACTATCCCGGTCGGTGCCACCGCCCCGCAGGCGGCCGGCAAGATCCACACCGACTTCGAAAAAGGCTTTATCCGCGCCCAAACCATCGCCTTCGATGACTTTATCCAGTTCAAGGGCGAGCAGGGAGCCAAAGAAGCGGGCAAGATGCGCGCAGAAGGGAAGGATTACATCGTCAAAGACGGTGACATCATGAACTTCCTGTTCAACGTCTAATCCCCGTCGGGCCGGCTCTGCCGGCCCTTCTTTTATCCCCCTGCGACCCTGCGGGGACTGGGTAAAATCGTGAATTGTCGCGGTTTTGCACAACATCGGCGAAGAACTCGCCAAACGCACCGCTTTTCGGTTTTTCTGGGAAAAAAGGGTTGACGCCCCAAGGCTCGATCCGCATAATCTCGCCGCACAGTGACGAGGCGACTCGCACTGACAGCAGTGATGGCTATGTAGCTCAGTTGGTTAGAGCATCGCACTCATAATGCGGGGGTCACAGGTTCGAATCCCGTCATAGCCACCATCTCTGCTGGGGTATCGCCAAGCGGTAAGGCAGCGGGTTTTGATCCCGCCATACCTAGGTTCGAATCCTAGTACCCCAGCCATTTTCCAAAGGATGTTTGCTCACGCGAGCATCGCTGTTGGGGTATCGCCAAGCGGTAAGGCAGCGGGTTTTGATCCCGCCATACCTAGGTTCGAATCCTAGTACCCCAGCCATCTTTTCGGCTATGTAGCTCAGTTGGTTAGAGCATCGCACTCATAATGCGGGGGTCACAGGTTCGAATCCCGTCATAGCCACCATATTCTGTTGGGGTATCGCCAAGCGGTAAGGCAGCGGGTTTTGATCCCGCCATACCTAGGTTCGAATCCTAGTACCCCAGCCATTTTTAAAAGCGCTTCGATCCACGATCGTCGCCGCTGTTGGGGTATCGCCAAGCGGTAAGGCAGCGGGTTTTGATCCCGCCATACCTAGGTTCGAATCCTAGTACCCCAGCCATCTTCGGCTATGTAGCTCAGTTGGTTAGAGCATCGCACTCATAATGCGGGGGTCACAGGTTCGAATCCCGTCATAGCCACCATCTTCTTCGCGGAAGTGGCGAAATTGGTAGACGCACCAGATTTAGGTTCTGGCGCCCAGGCGTGAGAGTTCGAGTCTCTCCTTCCGCACCATAGCCACACAGTCAAAACCAGCCTCACGGCTGGTTTTTTCGTTTTGGCGCCTCAGAAAGGCAGCAGTAACGGCACCAGGCCGATACACACCAGCAGCACCAGCACGGTGAACGGCACCCCGATGCGGACGAAATCCATGAAGCGGTACTCGCCCGGTCCCATCACCAGGGTGTTGACCGGTGAGGAGACCGGCGTCATGAAGGCCGCCGAGGCGGCGATGGCCACCGTCATCACCAGCGGATAGGGAGAGACCCCCATCTGTTGGGCCGCCCCCAGCGCGATGGGAGCCATCAGCACCGCCGTCGCCGTGTTGGAGATGAAGAGGCCAATCAAGGCCGTCAGCACGAACAGGCTCGCCAGCATCACCCGTGGCCCCCGCTCACCCACCAGCGCCATCAGACCGTCGACGATCAGGGCCACCCCCCCGGTCTTCTCCAGTGCCAGGGCGAATGGCAGCACCCCGACGATGAGAATAAGGGTTGGCCAGTGGATGGCGCGGTAGGCGCTCTCCAGATCGATGCAGCGAAACTGCCCCATCAGGAGACAGGCGATCAGGGCGGCGACCACGTTGGGCACAGGATCGGTCACCATCAGCCCGATCATGATGGCCAGCGCCAGCAGGGCATGGATAGCCTGACTGCGGGCCGGCGCCATCTCGTCCACCTCGGCGGGCAAACCGAGCAGGAGGAAGTCGCGCACATGGGTCTGCAACTGGCGGATCAGGCTCCAGTTGCCGACCACCAGCAGGGAGTCCCCCATGCGCAGGGGCTCGTCCACCAGCTTGCCCTCCAGGGGGGCGCCGTCGCGGCGGATCCCCACCACGCTCAGCCCGTATTGGCTGCGAAAGGTGGCCTCCCGCAGGCTCTTGCCGATGAGGTTCGAGTCCGGGATCAGCGATACCTCGGCCAGCCCCACCTCACGGGCACGCTCCGAGAAATATTCGCCGCGCAGTATCATGGGCTCGAGTCGCTGCTCGCCGCAAAAGCGCCGCACCTCGCTGGCATCGCCCATGTCGATAAGCAGCACATCGCGGGCCTGGAACTCGGAGATCCCCGACACGCTCACCATGACCCGGCGAAACTTGCGCCAGCGCTCCACCCCGATGACGTTGGCCCCGTAGCGGGCGCGCAGCTGTAACTCGTCGAGGGTGCGTCCGATGAGGGGAGAGTCGGGACGGATGGCCAGGCGCCGCGCCCGTCCGCCAAGACGGTAGTCGCGCACCAGATCCCGCATGGTGTGCCGGCCATGCCCGGCACGCTTCCCCTCCCCCTCACCACGCACCAGATGGCGACGGATCAGCAGCATGTAACCGATGCCGAGCAGCAGGATCACCAGGCCAAACGGGGTAAAGCCGAAGAAGCCAAAGCCCCTGAGGCCATTTCGCATCAGCTCGCTGTTCACCACCATGTTGGGGGGGGTTGCCACCAGGGTCATCATGCCGCTGATGAGGCCGGCAAACCCGAGCGGCATCATCAGCCGACCGGCCGGGATCCCCATGCGCTGGGCCACGCTCAAGGCCACCGGGATGAAGATGGCCACCACCCCGGTCGAACTCATGACGGCACCGAGCCCCGCCACCGCCACCATCAAGAGCACCAGCAGGCGCGTCTCGCTGCTGCCGGCCACCTTCACCAGGGCATCACCCACCTGATAGGCGATGCCGGTACGCACCAGCCCCTCCCCCACCACGAAGAGGGCACCGATCAGGATGACATTGGGATCGCTGAAGCCGGCCAGCGCCTCGGGCAGGGTGAGGGTACCGCTCAGCACGAACAGCACTATGATGAGGAGCGCCACCATGTCCATGCGGATGGCATTGGTGACAAACAGGAAGACGGCACCCAGCAACAGCGCCAGCACCCAATACAGCTCCAGGCTCACCTCTCACCCCCTTGGTGGTAACAACAGAGTCCATGAGAGCACAGGGAGCGTTCCGCTGTCTTGTGGAACATCAACCAGCGCCCTCCCGACCTCCCCAAAATGCGGTATGGCTCCGCCCGGTACGGACAAAAGTCCTGCCATGAGCACGACGGGCGCTCTAGAATGCCGGCGTTCATTCTATCCATACACAAGGAGTGCCCCATGTCCTGGTTCGATATCGGCAACACGCTGGTCACCATCCCCCTCGGTGAAGGGGGCTATGCCATGTCCTGGATCGAGGCGATCGGAACCCTGTTTGGCCTGGCGTGCATCTGGCTGGCCAGTCAGGAGAAGACCATCAACTATCTGTTCGGTCTCATCAACGTCACCCTGTTCGCCATCATCTTCTTCCAGATCCAGCTCTACGGCCTGCTGCTGCTCCAGCTCTTCTTCTTCTGCGCCAACCTCTATGGCTGGTATGCCTGGAGCCGGCCGGCCAACGATCAGGGCGAATCCCTCGAGATCCGCTGGCTGCCGCGCCACAAGCTGCTCGCCACCGCGGGTATCTCGGCGGTCGCCATCGCCCTGCTCACCCTCTACATCGATCCTGTGTTTGCCGCCCTGGCCCGCGCCAGTGTCTCCCTGCTCAACGCACTGGGTGCCGGCCTGACCCTGCCCGAGCCCCAACCGGATGCCTTCCCCTTCTGGGATGCCACCATGACGGTGCTCTCGGTGGTCGCCCAGATCCTGATGACCCGCAAGTACGTGGAGAACTGGATCCTCTGGGTGGTCATCAACATCATCAGCGTCGGCGTCTACGCCGCCCAGGGGGTCTATGCCATGTCCCTGGAGTACCTGATCCTGCTCTTCATCGCCGCCAACGGTACCCGCCTCTGGATGCTGGCCGCTCGCCGCGAGCGCCGTGAGGAGGCACTGGCATGAGCCTGCTGCCCCATCTTCAGTGCCGCCCCGAACAGATCGCCGAGCGGGTCGTGGTGTGCGGCGATCCGGCCCGGGTCGATCGCATCGCGGCCCAGCTCGATGAGGTCGAGATCCTCGGCCAGAGCCGGGAGTTTCGCCTGGCAAACGGCCGCTACCGGGGCCGGGATATCACGGTCTGCAGCACCGGCATCGGTGCCCCCTCGGCCATCATAGCCCTGGAGGAGCTGGCCCAGTCCGGCGCCCGCCAGCTGGTACGAGTCGGCTCCGCCGGCAGCCTGCAGCCCGTCGTCACCCTCGGGGATCTGGTGGTGGTCGAGGGGGCGGTGCGCCACGACGGGGCCTCGCTGGCCTACCTGCCCGCCGAATACCCGGCCTGCGCCGATCCGGGCCTGCAGCAGGGGCTGCTGACGGCAATCCGCGCCAGCGACCACCCGCACCACCACGGTCTGGTGCGCTCCCACGACGCCTTCTATCGGGACGACGAGCAGGCGGTGTGTGAGCTGTGGCACCGGCGTGGCATCCTGGCCGCCGACATGGAGAGCGGCGCCCTGCTGGCGGTGGGGCGCTATCGCGGGGTGCGCGTTGCCGCCGTGCTCTGCAACGTGGTGGCCTGGCAGCAGGAGGTACAGGAGGGGGTGGCCGACTACGCCGCCGCCGAGACGCGCATGATGGAGGGGGAGCGCCTCGCCATTCACGCCGCCCTGAGCGCGCTCACGAACTGAGCGCAATCTCCTTGGTTATGAGGGGCTGCGCTGCTACGCTCTTCTCCCCGTCTGGAGGAGGCCATGCAGCGTACCCCCTATCCCCATCCCCGCTTCGGTGAGGCCCTCTCTCGCCTGCAGCCCCGTTTCGATGCCATGTTGGCGGCCTGCCGCCTGCACACCCGCCGCTTCCTGCCCGGGGAGCGCATGCTGACCCAGGGAGAACCCCTGCACGAGCTGTTGCGCGTCCCCGCCGGGCGCATCGCCTTCTACTCCGGCGTCGCCTCGGGGCGTCTGTTTCAGCTCGGTGAGGTGGAGTGCCACGACCAGATCCTCGGAGAGATGGAGCTGTTTGGTGGCACGCCGATCCAGTGGAGCGTCGAAGCCAGGAGCGAGCTCGATGCCGAGGTGATCGATGTCGGCAGGCTCTGCATCCAACTCGAACAGGCACCGGAGCTGCTGCTCTTTTTCACCTGCGCCCTGGCCGGCGACTACCTCGACAGCCTGGAGATCACCACCCAGCGGCTGCTCCACCCCATCGCCTACAACATCGCCCTCGAACTGTGGCACGCCAAGCGGCGCACCCCCATGCAGGGATCCCGCCAGAGTGCCCTGGAGGCGGCCCGTTTCGGCACCACGGAGCGCGTCTACCGGCGCGCCGTTGGTGAGCTCATCGCCCTGGGGCTGGTGGAGAAACGGGAGGGGGAGCTGATCATTCGCGACCATGCGGCACTGCGCGCCTATCTCAAACTGTGAGGATCCCGTGAGCCATCCCGCCTTTACCTTCTACAGCCGCTTCGTCGACGACATTCGCGCCGGCCGCAAGACCATCACCATCCGCGACGAGAGCGAGGCCAACTGGCAACCGGGCCAGCGGCTCTCTCTCTTCACCAACCCGGAGCAGATCCCTTTCGGCACCATTGAGGTCCTCTCGGTCACCCCCGTCCCCTTCGACGCACTCACCGGGGAGCATGCCCGCCAGGAGAACATGACGCTGGAGGAGCTCAGAGCGGTGATCCGCACCATCTACCCCCATCTCCCTCCCCTCTACGTCATTCGCTTCCGCTTGATCTGATGCGACCATGGAGAAAAAATACGCATAATCATTCATCTATGTGAATGAATTTGAGTGTGTTTCGCATCAAATTGAGTAATATCGCAACAAGGTCACTCAACTAACTTAATAAAAACCTTAAAAATTATAGGGGTGAGTACCTAAAAAGAGAGGCATTTCGCATTTTAGTCAGCCTCTCTGGCCTATAATGCCTTGTCCTGGAACACCCAGCTGACCAGGCGAAGTCTGTATCAAATCCTTGGATGGCGAGAGACTACAGAGTCTTTACCCGCGGAAGACGGGGCACGTGGAGAAATTCACTATGCCAGAACGCTAAAACAGACCTGTTTGACTTGCATCAAGCCTGAATTTTTTTCATAGAGCAAAATCGTGCCCAGCAAATCTATCCCAAAGGAGGCAGATGTGGATATTATCAAGACCGATGTTGCCATCATCGGTGCCGGTGGTGGTGGCCTGCGTGCCGCTATCGCCGTAGCAGAAGCCCATCCGGAGATGAAGATCGCCCTCATCTCCAAGGTCTATCCGATGCGCAGCCACACCGTGGCCGCAGAGGGGGGCTCTGCCGGTGTCGTCCGCGATGACGATACCCTCGACAACCACTTCAACGACACCGTCTCCGGCGGCGACTGGCTGTGCGAACAGGACGTGGTGGAATACTTCGTCGAAAACGCCACCCGCGAAATGGTTCAACTGGAGCACTGGGGCTGCCCCTGGAGCCGTAAACCGGACGGCAAGGTCAACGTGCGCGCCTTCGGCGGGATGAAGATCCCCCGCACCTGGTTTGCCGCCGACAAGACCGGCTTCCACATGCTGCACACCCTGTTCCAGACCTCCATCAAGTACCCCAGCATCCAGCGCTTCGACGAGCACTTCTGCCTCGATCTCATCGTCGAAGAGGGTCGCGTCCAGGGCGTGGTGGTGTTTGATATCCAAAACGGCATCACCCGCTTCATCCAGGCCAAGTCGGTGATCTTCGCCACCGGCGGTGCCGGCCGTGTCTATCGCTTCAACACCAACGGCGGCATCGTGACCGGTGACGGCATGGCGCTGGCCTACCGTCACGGCGTGCCCCTGCGTGACATGGAGTTCGTTCAGTATCACCCGACCGGTCTGCCGGGCAGCGGCATCCTGATGACCGAAGGATGCCGTGGTGAAGGCGGCATCATGCTCAACAAGGATGGCTACCGCTATCTGCAAGAGTACGGCCTCGGCCCGGAGACCCCGGTCGGCCAGCCGAAGAACAAATACATGGAGCTGGGCCCCCGCGACCGCCTCTCCCAGGCCTTCTGGCAGGAGCAGCAGAAGGGTCGCGTGTTCGAGTCCCCCATGGGCGACTACGTGCACCTGGACCTGCGCCACCTGGGCGAGAAGTACCTCAAAGAGCGTCTCCCCTTCATCTGCGAACTGGCCAAGGCCTACGTGGGTGTGGATCCGGTCAAGGAGCCAATCCCGGTACGTCCGACCGTGCACTACACCATGGGCGGTATCGAGACCAACGGCCAGTGCGCCACCCGTCTGGAAGGTCTCTATGCCATCGGCGAGTGTGCCTCGGTCGGCCTGCACGGTGCCAACCGTCTGGGCTCCAACTCCCTGGCCGAGCTGGTGGTGTTTGGCAAGGTAGCCGGTGAGGCCGCGGCCAAGCATGCCCTCGAGAGCAAGCACGGCGACACCGACGCCCTGGCCGCCAAGGCCAAGGCCCTGATCGACCAGCATATGGCCCTGATGGACAACGAGGGTACCGAGAACCCGGCCGACATCCGCAACGATCTGGGTCGGACCATGGAAGCCGGCGTCGGTATCTACCGTACCGGCGAGCTGATGCAAGAGACCATCGACAAGATCACCGAGCTCAAGGCCCGCTACAAGAAGGTGAAGATCAACGACAAGTCGTCCGTCTTCAACACCGACCTTCTGTATGCCATCGAGCTGGGCTACCTGCTCGACGTGGCCGAGGCCATGGCCCACTCCGCCATCAACCGTAAAGAGTCCCGCGGCTCCCACCAGCGCCTGGACGGTTACGAGGCCCGTGACGACGTGAACTTCCTCAAGCACACCCTGGCGTTCTACAACCCCGAAGGGGCCCCGAACCTGGAGTACTCCGACGTGAAGATCACCAAGTCCCAGCCGGCCAAGCGTGTCTACGGTGCCGAGGCAGAACAACAGGAGGCCAAGAAGAATGGCTGAGATGATGGAAATTGAGATCCTGCGCTACCGTCCCGAGCAGGATAACGAGCCCTGGTTCCAGACCTTCCAGGTGCCCTTCGCCAAGGAGATGTCCCTGCTGGAGGCCCTGAACTACATCAAGGATCACCTGGATTCCACCTTGAGCTTCCGCTGGTCCTGCCGGATGGCGATCTGCGGCTCCTGCGGCATGATGGTCAACGGCGTGCCCAAACTGGGCTGCAAGACCTTCCTGCGCGACTACACCCCGGGCAAGATGCGTATCGAGCCCCTCAACAACTTCCCGATCGAGCGCGATCTGGTGGTGGACATGTCCGACTTCATCGAGAAGCTCGAGAGCATCAAGCCCTATATCGTGCCGAAGGAAGAGCGCAGCCTGTGCGAGGGTGAATACATCCAGACCCCGGCCCAGCTCGAGAAATATCGCCAGTTCTCCATGTGCATCAACTGTGGTCTCTGCTATGCAGCCTGCCCCCAGTATGGTCTGAACAAGGCGTTCACCGGTCCCGCCGCCCTGGCCCTGCTCTACCGCTACAACGCCGACAGCCGTGACGGCGCGGCCGCCGAGCGCATGAAGATCGTCAACGCCGACGCCGGCGTGTGGAGCTGCACCTTCGTGGGTTACTGCTCCGACGTATGCCCGAAGGGGGTCGACCCCGCCGCAGCCATCCAGCTCGGCAAGGTCGAGAGCGCCAAGGACTACATGATCGCCATGTTCAAGCCGGAGTGAGACCATGAATAACGCAAACAGCAAACGCAAACCGTATGTGCGCGAGATGAAGAAGGACTGGTGGCTGAAGAACGCCTTCTACACCGGTTACATGGTGCGCGAAGGGACCAGCCTGTTCGTCTCCATCTACGCCGTGGTACTGATGTGGGGCCTGATGCGCCTGGTACAGGGTGCCGATGCCTTCAACGGCTGGCTCGAGTCCCTGCAGAGCCCGCTGGCCATCCTGTTCCACGTGGTTGCCCTGGCCGCCTGCCTGTTCCATGCCAAGACCTGGTTTGCGCTGGCCCCCAAGGCCATGCGTATCTTCAAGGGTGATCAACTGCTCCCCGAGAAGCCCATCGTGCTGGCCCAGTACGTGGCCCTGGCGGTGGTATCCCTGATTGTTCTGATCATCGTGGCATGAGGAGTGAAACCATGAGACGTTCCGATGAACCTATCTACTGGGGTCTGTTTGGTGCGGGTGGCATGGTGGTCGCCATGCTGCTGCCCATCGTAGTCCTCATCACCGGCATCCTGGTACCGCTCGGCATCATGGACGTGGAGACCATGAGCTATGATCGCGTGCTCGAGTTCGCCAGCTCCTGGTGGGGCGCCGCCATCATACTAGTGCTCATCGCCCTGCCCATCTGGCACGGTATGCACCGGGTCTACCACGGTCTGCACGATCTGGGGATCCACACCACCAAGCTGCACCACTATGTGTTCTATGGCTTCGCCTTCCTGGTGTCGGCCATCACTGTGGGTCTGCTGATGGTGCTGGTCCTCCAGTAACGAGAGTCAGAGAGCAAAACCGGGCGCCATGCCCTAATGCCAGTCAGTTAAGACTGACTGGCATTGTTTTTATTGGATTTTTTTACGCTGTACTTCTGTGGTCTTGGCTTCACGCAGCGGGGGTAAC
>NZ_JBFODE010000043.1:0-85847 GCF_040908155.1 Aeromonas sp. R6-2
GACATCGCCTGCACAGCACTTTGGGTTACCAAACCCCAGAGGAGTTTGAGAAGGTAGCTGCTTAACCCGGTGTCCACGATTGCTGGGTCAGATCAAACCTCATTCCGGCGCTGGAGAAGTTCGGTGTGCTCGGCATCGACATGGAGGCCGCAGGCCTCTACGGTCTGGCCCACCAGCAGGGGATCGAGGCGCTCGCCATCCTCACCGTTTCGGATCACTGTCTGACCGGCGAAGAGACCACGGCCCAGGAGCGCCAGCTCTCTTTTAACCAGATGATTGAGCTCGCCCTGCACACGGCCTGTTAAAGATCCCCCTGTACCCTTCGAGAGACATTAATAATGAAAAACAGACTCTCCCTCACGGCGATAAGCTTCCTGGCCAACTTCGTGATGGCCGGTTTCGCCACTCAATTTGGCATGCTGATCGAGCCGATTGCCGCCCGCTTCGGTGCCGACGTCAATCAGGTGGCCTCGATCTTCTCGCTGCTCAACGGCGGTGCCCTGGCCGGCACCGTTGCCGCCTTCTTCCTGATTGAGCGGGTCGGTATCAAGCGCCTGACCCTGCTCTGTTACGGCACAATCGCCCTCGCCGCCACAGCCCTGCACCTGACCGATTCCCTGATGGTGGTGATGGGGGCCATGACCCTGATCGGTCTGTGCGGAGGGGTTGGCCTCTGCATCGCCGGTACTCTGGTGGTGAGTGTCTGGCAGTCACGCATGCAGAGCACCATGCTGGTGGTGCAAGATGCCACCTTCAACGTGGCCGGGGTCCTCTTCCCTCTGGTAACCACCTACACCCTGACCCACTCCATGGGATGGAGCTGGAGCTATCTGGCGGTGGGCATGGTCTCTTTGCTGACCCTCTTTATCGCCGGGATGACCGATTTCTCCGGGGCCGGGGTTGGCGGCGCTCAGCAGGAGGAGCGCTGCGAGTGGAATGCGGGCGTACTGAGTGGTGGCCTCGGCCTCTTTCTCGGCATGCTGGCCCTCTATACCTTCCTTACCTGGGCACCCATGTTTGTGAAAAACAAGTTCGGCATTCCCTTCGAAGAGGCGGGCAATATCATCACCCAATACTGGACGGCGGCCCTGCTGGGCGCGCTGGTGTCGACACTCGTCGTCACCCGGCTGCCGATCCGCCTGTTTCTTATCGCCATCATCACCCTGGCCATGGTGATCACAGGTGTAATAGTGACGAGCGATTCTCTGGCTTGGCTGCCTTACCTCACCTATGGCTACGGGTTTGTCTGTGCCGCCCTCTATAACGCCTTCATCGCCTATGGGGTCTCGTTTGTGCGCCAGGCCAGCAGCAAGAACGTCTCTTACATCCTGGTCAGCGGTAGCGCCGGCGCCATGTTCAGCCCGGCCATCAGTGCGGTGGCAGAAAAGGTGGTCGGCCTGCAGGTGGTGATGTACGCGATTCCACTGCTCTACGGGGTGATCCTGTTGATGCTGCTGGCATCGGTAAAAATGGCCCGTCCGGCACCCTGTCATGCCTGATTGCATCTCGATGTGACAAGGGGCCGGTTGGCCCCTTGTTGTCAGGGCTGCTCCAGAAAGGTGCGCAGGGCGGCCAGATCCGCTATCTCGAGCCCCTCTTCACCCCGGCGTACCAGGCCAAGCTCGACGAGCTCCTTGACCGCGCGGCGATAGACCCGATCCGTGGTGCCAAAGCGCTCGGCCTCCAGATAGCTTTTGCGAAAGCCGCTCACCGGGTTGTCGTGGTGGTAGCTGTGGTAGAGATCCCAGGCGATGTTATAGCTGATGGGAAAGAGCATGCGGCAGGCAAAGATATCGACCGTGTCCTGGTAGTCGATGGCCATGGCGGTGGCGAAGAAGAGCGCCACCTCGGGATGGGCCAGCAGCTCTTGCTCCAGCAAGGCACTGTCGATCCGGGCTATGGTGAGGGGCTCCAGGGCCAGGATGTCGAGCTGGCAGCGATAGCCGGTGAAAAACTCCATCTCGCCAAAGATCTGGTTGTCACACTCCATGGTGCCAAGCTGAAAGCGACGCCCGTTCATGGCGGTATAGCCCATGGCGATGCGTCCCTCCGGAACCAGCATCATGGGCGGATCGCTCTCCCCCTGGGTCAGCAGATGTTCTCCTTCTGCCACCATACGCCGCTCCCGGATACAGGATTCGACCACACGGATCACCAGATCGTGATTATCCTGCCAGTGACGCCGAAAGCGTCCCTTGAAGAGAGGTTTGAGCTGCATGCCTACCTCCACCCAAAAAGGGGTTATTAGAGCATGGTGGCGCGGCGCGACCAAGGGAAGGGGGCCGGAGTGTGCCCTGGCGCAACCTTTGGGGGGCCGGGCGCCGAAAAAGCGGCCAGTTACTTGATCCGTCTGGAAAAGTTATTTGCATTTTGGGGGCGGCTGGGGTAAAAATCTGCGCCACGGAGAGATGCCGGAGTGGCCGAACGGGATTGACTCGAAATCAATTGTGGTAGCAATACCACCCAGGGTTCGAATCCCTGTCTCTCCGCCACATACCAAGCCCACGCAGATGCGTGGGCTTTTTTATTGTTCCTCTTCCTGAAGGATGACGAAAACATGCAAAGGCTCGAGCGTGTCAGGATGGACGCTCTATTGGCCGGTGGCATCGTGGCTCATCTCGCGCTGCCAACGGAAATCTCCCCGCCGGATTTCGGCAGGTGACGGGTCTCATTGGCCTTGGCTCGAGTGACGGTGCAGGGCAAGCCCGCAGGCTTGCCCCTGATGGATTAATTGCGACCGGCCATGACGCCGCCATCGACATCCCAAATCGCGCCGGTGACCCAATCCGCCTTGTCGGAGAGCAGGAACGCAACCACTTCGGCAACATCCTGAGGAGTCCCTACCCGGCCAATGGGATGGAAGCTGTTGAAGCCTTGCAGGGCGTTGTGCACCTCCTCCTTGGGTATGAACCCTTCATAGATGGGGGTTTGCACCACAGCCGGGGAGACCGCGTTGACACGGATCTTGTGCTGCGCCAGCTCCATCGCCAGATGCTGGGTCAGCGAGTGTAGCCCGGCTTTGGCCATCGAGTAGGCAGAGGAGGGGGTGGCGGCGATGGCTTGCTTTGCCCACATGGATCCGATGTTGACGATGGCGCCTGCCCGCTCCCTGGCGACCAGGTTGGCGGCCACCTTCTGGGTGATGAAGAAGAAGGCCTTGTTGAGTGCCATATACTGGTCATAGTCCGCATTCTTGTGCTCCAGGAAGGGTTTCGGGAAGAAAACCCCTGCGGCATTGACCAGCAGGTCGACATCCGGATGTTCGGTCTCTATGGTGCCTAGCAAGCGGTTGATCCCCGCCTCACTGGTAAGATCGGCGGTGAGTGCCCAAACCGGGCCTAGGGTCGCCAGGGTCTTGCGGGCCTCTTCACTCTTTTCGGGGCGATGTCCCACGATGACAACACTGCCACCCTGAGCCAGCACGATACGCGCCGTTTCCATCCCCATGCCGCTGGTGCCGCCGACGACCAGTAACTTCTTGCCGCTGAATTGATTGTTCATAGTGAAAGCCTCTTTGTCATGGGTTGCTCGCCAGGCTTGTCTGTTTCCTGGCGGATAAAGGTGGCTTCCCGAGCAAGGGGCCACAGTCGTTCATTAACGTGATATCGATGAGGTGACAGCGTTGCTCCCGCGCCGGGGGCAGGTCTTGCCGCGCTCATCTGGGGGCCATTTTTCACGGGTTACAGGATCGTCACAACCGAGATAAACTCTGGTGACGTGAAAGAAAAACTTTATCGATATGAAGACACCCATACATCTGAATGCCTTACGGGCGTTCGAAGCCAGCGCAAGGCACTTGAGTTTTTCTGCCGCAGCACAAGAGCTTCATGTCACACCGGCCGCCGTGGGCCAACTGGTCAGGCACCTCGAAGAGTGGGTGGGTACCCCGCTCTTTATCAGGCAGCGCAGCGGTAAAGCCAGGCTTGTGCTGACGGACAGCGCCGAGCGAGCGCTGCCTGATATCAGCGCGGGATTTGAACGACTGGGGCTGGGAGTGACGAAAATACGAGAAGGGGCGCTGGCCGGGGTATTGACCGTTGCGGTGAGCCCCGCCTTTGCGGCCAAGTGGTTGTTGCCACGTATTGATCGGTTTCAAGAGGTGTGTCCCGACACGGATGTGCGTCTGGATACCAACTTGAAACCGGTGGATTTTGCCGCGCAGGGGATCGATATCGGCGTCCGCTATGGGCTCGGGCATTGGCCTGGCCTGACGGCCACCAGGTTGATGGATGAGGAGATCTACCCGGTCTGCTCGCCGCAACTGTTACTCGATCCGCATCGCTTGCAGCAACCTGCCGATCTGCTGGGCGAAACACTTATCCATGATCTCTCAATGGACAGCCACAGCGGTTTCCCCACCTGGGATAGCTGGCTTATACAGGCGGGAGTGAAGGTCGAGTCGACCATCCGGGGTATGAAAATCAATAACTCGGCCGCAGTGTTACAAACGGCAATCGAAGGGCATGGCATTGCACTGGCCCGCAGTGTGATGGCAAGTGGTGACCTTGCATCAGGGCGATTGGTCCGGTTGTTTAAAGACATACGCTTCGAGACACCGCTTGCGTATTACATCGTATGCAGGGATGGGGGCGGCCATGCTCCCCGACAAGCCGTCTTTCGAGACTGGTTGATTCAGGAGGCTCGTGATCATTCCCCGCAAGTGGCAGATAGCGGGGCCGATCATCGGTCAGTCAGAGCGGGTAAGGGGTGATTGCTTGGCTCATCAAACCCATCGCCGTTTTGAACGGTCGCTCCCCTGTCCGGATCAATCCTGGCGCCGTGCCGAGGCATGGTGAACCCCTCTACCAGGTGTGTCGACCTGCTCTTGTTGCAAGGGGCGATGGAAAAGAGGGGGAAAGAGGAAGGGAGGCCAGTGGCCTCCCTTCTGCATCCTGCTGTCAGGCTGCGTCCTGCTCCAGGGCCGGGGCCCCTTGCTGACCCTTGGCGAAGCGGTCGACCCACAGGGCAATGGCGCCGTCACCGGTCACATTACAGGCGGTGCCGAAGCTGTCCTGGGCCAGGTAGAGGGCGATCATCAGGGCGATGGAGGCGTCACCGAAGCCGAGCATGGAGGTGAGCAGGCCCAGGGCCGACATCACGCCGCCGCCCGGGGCCCCCGGAGCCGCGATCATCACCACCCCCAGCATCATGATGAAGGGGAGCATCTCGGAGAGACTCGGGATGGCCAGGTGCTCGGAGAGGAACATGACGGCGGTGGCGCAGGTCACCAGGGTGATGGTGGAGCCGCACAGGTGGATAGTGGCGCACAGGGGCACGGTGAAGTTGGCGATGCCATCGCTCACCCCGTTATTTTTGCTGGCGCGCAGGGCCACCGGAATGGTGGCGGCGCTCGACATGGTGCCGATGGCGGTGAAGTAGGCCGGCAGCATGTTCTTGATGAGGGCCGCCGGTGAGCGTCCCTGGGCCAGGCCTGTGCCCACAAACAGCACACTGAGCCAGAGCCAGTGCATCAGGATGGCCATCACCAGCACCACCCCGAAGGTCTTGAGGGTGGTGAAGACGGTGCCCTCGACGGTCATCTCGACAAAGACGCCGGCGATGTAGAGGGGCAGCAGGGGGATGATCACCCGGGCCAGCAGGCGATCGATGATGTCGCGTCCCTGATCGGCCACCTTGCGCAAGTCATGGGACTCGGTGGCCGAGATGCCGATGCCAAACACGAAGGCGGTGGCCAGCGCCGTCATCACCCCAAACAGGGGCGGGATCTCCAGCTTGATGTAAGAGGCAAGCTTGACCCCTTCCTGGCTGGTCATGACGCTGGTGCTGGCCAGCAGAGGAATAAAGTGGCTGGCAACCAGGAAGGCCAGGGTGCCGGCCATCAGGGTCGAGCCATAGGAGAGGGCGACCGTCTGGCCCAGCAGGCGGCCGGAGTTCTTCGGCAGGCTGGCGATACCGCTGGTAATAAAGAAGAGGATGATAAGCGGTATGGTGAAGGTGATGAGCTGCCCGATCAGCGCCTTGGCGGTGAAGACGAGCCGCGCCATCCACTCGGGGGCGTAGAAGCCGATCAGAAGGCCGAGCAAGATGCCGGCCAGCAGTTTCGCTATCAGTTTCATTGGGATATCCGCAGGTTGTGTTGTCTGTCTGTGTTTTTAATCAGGCGGGGTTTTTAACACAAAACTAGCGAAAATGCCTGTCTAAAACCGACTGGGTAGCGGAAAAAATCACCGACTCCAAATTAATGACTGGTTTCATCCCCCAGCCAGAAAACCGGGTTGGGGAGCTGGGCCAGCAGATCGGGCAGATGCAACCCCTTGAAGGCAAAGGTCCACTCCGGCAAGCCCGGGGTGAACATCAGCTCCTCGCAGGCCAACAGGCCCGGGTCCACCACCAGAGGGATGGAGGAGGGGAGGGCAAAGGGGCAGACGGCGCCGGGCAGGCAACCGGTGACGGCGCTCATCTCCTCGTCGCTGCACACCGAGGGGCGCTGGCCGAGCACCGCCTTGAGCCGTTTGGCATCGAGCCGGCTGTCTCTGTGGGTGAGCAGCAGGGCGTGGCTGCCATCCTTGCAGCGCAGAAACAGGCTCTTGGTGGGCTCGGCGCTCCAGCCAAGTTCGCGGGCCAGGCGGGCATCGGTCTCGTAATCGAGAATGGGCTCGTGCTGCCACGCCTGATGGGGGACGGCGCTGCGCTCAAAGAGCTGGCGGCAGGTATCGAAGAGGGCTTGCAGTGTCATAGGGCCTCCGCGCCAAGGGACTCAAGGAGTTGCAGGGAGAGCTGGCCCGCCAGGGTCAGCATGATAAATCCGACCAGCAGATCGATGCCCTGCTTGACCCGAGGGCGGCTCAGCACGGGGGCGAAGCGGGCTGCGCCGAGCGACAGGGCGCTGAACCAGAGCAGGGAGGCGAGCAAACAACCGAGGGCGAACCAGGGGCGCTCGTCGCCGGCCAACTGGCTGCCGAGGGAGCCCAGGATGACCAGGGTGTCGAGGTAGACGTGGGGGTTGAGCAGGGTCACCGCCAGGGTGGCGAGCAGTACCGCCATTCGCCCGACGAGGCGCACCCCGTCTCCCTCACCGGATGCACCGGTCGGGCGCAGGGCGCTGCGAAGCGCCAGGCTGCCGTAGGTGGCGAGAAACAGGATGCCGGCGGCGGTGATGAGGCCGAGCAGCAGCGGCTGGCTGCTCATGACGGCGCCGGCGCCAAACACCCCCAGGGTGATGAGAAAGACGTCGCAGACGATGCAGATGGCCGCCACCATGAGGTGGTGATGACGGCGGATCCCCTGATTGAGGACGAAGGCGTTCTGGGCGCCGATGGGGACTATCATGGCCAGGCCGAGCGTCAGGCCTTGCCAGAGTGGGATGAGTTCTTTCATGAGGCTTCTCCGCTGTGATGGGGGCAGCTTAGAGAGTGGCTATGCTTTAGTGAAACTAATAATCTTAATGGATTATCAGTTTTGCTAATGGTGAATCATGCGAGGACTCGACTATCACTGGCTGGCGGCGCTCGATGCCGTGGTGGCCCACGGCGGCTTCGACAAGGGGGCGCAGGCGCTGTTCGTCACCCAGTCGGCCATCTCGCAGCGCATCAAGCAGCTCGAGCGCTGGCTCGCCCAGCCCGTGTTGGTGCGCGCTACCCCGCCCCGTCCTACCGAGCTCGGGCAGCGTCTGCTCGGCCACTACCGCCGGGTTCAATTGCTGGAGCAGGAGTTGCACCCGGCCCTCTCACCGGAGGGCAGTGGCCCCCTCTCTTTGGCCATTGCCACCAATGCCGACAGCCTGGCCACCTGGCTGCTGCCGGCCCTCACTCCCCTGATGCAATCGGGGCAACTGCTGCTCAATCTGATGGTGGACGACGAGAGCCGTACTCTGAACCGGCTGCGCTCCGGCGAGGCGGTGGCCGCCATCAGCAGCGAGCCGACCCCCATGGCGGGCTGCGTCAGCGACAGCCTGGGGCGGCTCGACTACCTCTGTGTCGCCAGCCCGGCCTTCGCCAGCCACTACTTTGCCGATGGCATCGATGCCGGGGCCCTGGCCCGTGCTCCCGCCGTGGTGTTCGACCCCCATGACGACATGCACGGCGTCTTTCTCGCCGAGCGCTTCGCCCTCTCCTCCGTGGCCTGGCCGCACCATGTGGTGCGCTCGTCGGAGGCCTTCGTCAAGCTGGCCCTGCAGGGCTGTGCCTACTGCCTCATCCCCAGGCTGATGATCGAGCCGGAGCTGGCGAGCGGTGAGCTGGTGGATCTGCTGCCGGGCCAGGGGGTGAGCCGTACCCTCTACTGGCACCGCTGGGCCCTCGAAAGCGGTCTGCTGGCCCGCCTCTCCGAAATATGTATTGGCCGAGCCAGGACGGTGTTGGCACAGAGTGAGCAGGTATAAAAAAACGGCGCCATCAGGCGCCGTTTTCGTCACGGGGCTGTGATTACAGCACGTGCACGGAGGAGGTGTTGGTGGTGCCGCTCGGTACCAGAGCACCGGAGACCATGACAACCACGTCACCCTTCACGCCCATGCCGCTTTGCAGCGCGACGTCCATACCGATACGGTAGAAGTCGTCGGTGGAGGCGATGGAGTCAACCACGTGCGCCATCACGCCCTTGGAGAGGGAGAGCTGGGCAGCGGTCTTCTGGTTGGTGGTGATGGCCAGGATCCAGGCCTTCGGGAAGTACTTGCGGATGGCCTTGGCAGACTTGCCGCCTTCGGTGGCGACCACGATCAGCGGGGCATCCAGCTTCTCGGAGGTCTCGACCGCGCCCTTGCACACGGCTTCGGTGATGCGCAGCTTGTTGCTGTCGTTGGCAGCAGACAGGTTGGAGGGCATCACGGCGTCGGTACGCTCGCAGATGGTGGCCATGATGGTCACGGCCTCCAGCGGGTACTTACCCTTGGCGGATTCGCCGGACAGCATGACCGCATCGGTACCGTCCAGGATGGCGTTGGCCACGTCGCCGGCTTCGGCGCGGGTCGGACGCGGGTTCTTGATCATGGAGTCGAGCATCTGGGTCGCGGTGATAACCACTTTACGCGCCTTGTTGCACTTCTCGATGATCATCTTCTGGGCGAAGATCACCTCTTCAACCGGGATTTCGACACCCATGTCGCCACGGGCAACCATGATGCCGTCGGAGACAGCCAGGATCTCGTCGAAGTTGTCCAGGCCTTCCTGGTTCTCGATCTTGGAGATGATCTGGATGGCTTCGCCACCGTGGGCCTTCAGGTGCTCACGGATTTCCAGCACGTCTTCCTTCTTGCGGATGAAGGAGGCGGCAACGAAGTCCACGCCCTGCTCACAACCGAAGACCAGGTCACGCTTGTCCTTCTCGGCCAGGGCCGGCAGCTTGATGGAGACGCCCGGCAGGTTAACGCCCTTGTTCTCGCCCAGATCGCCGTTGTTCAGTACCTTGCAGATCACTTCACGCTCGGTGATTTCGATGACGTCCAGACCGATCAGGCCGTCGTCAACCAGGATGCGGTTGCCCACGCGCAGGTCGCTGGCAAAGCCGGCATAGGTCACGGCAACCTTGTCCTTGTTACCCACGACAGTCTGGTCGGTGGTGAAGGTGAAGGTCTGGCCGGCAACCAGGGAGACATCATTGCCCCCTTCCAGCTTCATGGTACGGATCTCCGGACCCTTGGTGTCGAGCAGGATAGCGGCCTTGCGACCGCTCTCGGCCATCACTTCACGCAGGTTGCGGATGCGAGTGCCGTGCTCTTCGTAGTCACCGTGGGAGAAGTTCAGGCGCATGACGTTCATGCCAGCGTCCAGCAGCTTGGCCAGCATCTCTTTGGATTCGGTCTTGGGACCGATGGTGCAGACAATCTTGGTCTTTTTCATGTCAGTCTTCATGGTTAAAGGAATTTTCGCCCGGCAATATACACCAGTTTTTGGATACTTTTTATGATCCAGAAACAACGTTTTGGCCAGAGAACGTTTTCTTTTTAACGGTAACGTTTTCGCTACCATTTTCCCTTTCTCCCTTATGGAGCAAGTTACATGCCCATAACAGAAGGTGTTCTCTGTTGGAGCCGATAAGCCCATGATGGCGATCAATCGTAGTCTAATAACAACGGCTTGGGACAAGTACCCCCTCTCGCCACTGCAAGAAGGATAGCCGGTCAGCCGGCCAGTTTCCCCACCGGGGGAGAGGTGGCCAGCGTGCAGTTATTCACAAAAAAGACAATTGGATTGCCGCCAGCCCCTGTGGTCGAGGTATTATCGAACCGGGTCCGTATGGGTATTTTATGTCGCGCTATCGTCTCCTGCTGTTACTCTCTCTCGCGCTCTTGTCACGCCCAGGTCACGGGCAGCCGCTTCGCATGGTCGTTCACGATTTCGCCCCCTTTACCTTTGCCGATGAGGCGGGCAGGGCGCAGGGGGCATTGGTGGAGCTGGTGCAAGAGGCCTGCCGCCGTCGGGCCGAGGGGTGTGAGATCCTCTACCGCCCCAGTCGCCGGGCCAGGCTGATGCTCGAGCGCGGGTGGGTCGATGCCATGTTTCCCCTCGGGGTGACACCGGAGCGGCTGCAGAAACTGGACTTCTCGACACCCATCGCCTCCACCTCTTACGGTTTTTACGGGGTCGCCGACTCACCTCTCGAGCGTCTCACGGCACAATCGCTCTCGGGTATGAAGGTGGGCACCTTCGGCCCCTCCTTTACCCAGTATCTGCTCGAGCAGATCAACCGGGAGGTGGTGGAGGGAACCGGCGTCGGCATGACGATAGACGTGCAGCCCAACGCCGATGCAAAGGGGTTGGCCAAGCTGGTCTATCGTCGCTATCCCCTCTATTTCAGCAATATTCATTCCGCCGATTATCATCTGCGCCGAAGCGGGCTCACCGGTGTGCGTCAGCTCGGTGGCCTGGATCTGAAGGTCGAATACCGTATCGGTTTTGCCAGGGAGCGGGTCTCCACCGATGAGGTGACCCGCTTCAATGGCATACTCCATCAGCTGGAGCAGGAGGGCGTCGCAAGCCGGATCCGGGCCAAATGGCAGCTCGCTGCCCCCGATTTGGCTGCCCCCCTGGCTCCCCCCGGAGTCGATAAACTGCTGCGGGACGGGCGCTCCTGATCACTCCCCTTTGGCGATCCCCTCCCGACGCGGATCAGCGGCGCCAAACCAACCGGCACCATTGCGCTGCACCCCCTGCAGCCCCGAGGTCTGCTCCCCGACTATCACCTCGTGCCCCCTGGCCTTGAGCCCCTCCACCACCTCGGGCGGGGTGCGTCCCTGCTCGAGCTCGGTGGGACCGTTGCGACTGCCGAAGTTGGGCAGAGCGATGGCCTGTTGCAGGGTCAGCCCCCAGTCCAGGGTACCGAGCAGGGTCTTGCCCACGTAGTTGATGATGGCCGACCCACCCGGGGAGCCGAGGGTCATCTCCAGCTCGCCGCTTTGCTTGTCAAACACCAGCAGGGGCGACATGGAGGAGCGTGGCCGCTTGCCCGGCTCGACCCGGTTGGCAACCGGCAGGCCGGCCGCATCGACCGAGGTGAAGGAGAAATCGGTGAGCTGGTTGTTGAGCAGGTAGCCATTGACCATCAGGCGCGAGCCGAAGCCGTCCTCGATGGAGCTGGTCATGGAGATGGCCATGCCGCTTGGGTCGACGATAGAGACGTGGCTGGTGGAGGGGAGCTCGGGGGTGGCATCCCGTCCTCGCGCCAGGGACCGGGGTGGCGTGCCGGGGGCGGCGCTGCCCATGCTGCGCGGCCCGATGAGGCGGGCACGCTCGGCCAGATAGCCCTTGTCGAGCAGGCCGGCCACCGGCACCGCCACCTTGTCGGCGTCGGCCACGTAGCGGTTGCGGTCGGCAAAGGCGAGACGGGCCGCCTCGCTGTAGAGGTGGATGGCCTCGGCCGAGGCGGCCTGGCGCCCGTCAGCGCCTTTCACCGGCGCCAGCGCGCTCATGTCGCGCCCCTCCAGCATGCCGAAGATCTGGCCGAGCGCCAGGGTGCCTGACGAAGGGGTGGGGAAGCCGCAGATCCTGTGTGCCCGGTAGTCAAAGCAGAGGCCATCGCGCACCTTGGCGCGGTAATCGGTGAGATCGGTCAAGGTCAGCAGCCCGGGGTTGCTCGGGTGGCTCTGCACCTTGGCCACCATGGCCTCGGCAAGGGGCCCCTGATAGAAGGCGTCCGCTCCCTGTTCGGCCAGGGTGCGCAGCACCTTGGCCAGGGCCGGGTTGGTCAGGCGGGTGCCGACCGCCTTGGGACGCCCGTCCGGCAGGTAGAAGTAGGCACGGGCGTCGGCATCCCTGGCCAGATAGGGCTCCTTGGCGAGCAGGGCGGCCAGCCGCGGGCTGATGGCAAAGCCCTGCTCGGCGAGCGTGATGGCCGGGGCGAAGAGATCCCGCCAGGGCAGCTTGCCGTAGCGCTGGTGGGCCAGGGCCAGGGCACGCACCGTGCCGGGTGCCCCCACCGAGCGGCCACCCACCACCCCGTCGTAGAAGTCCATCGGCTTGCCCTCTTTCATAAAGAGCTGGTCGGTGGCCGCCGCCGGCGCCGTCTCGCGCCCGTCCACCGCACTCACCTGCCGGCCGTCCCACACCAGCAGCAGGGTGCCACCGCCGATGCCGGAGGATTGGGGCTCGACCAGGGTCAGTACCAGTTGTACCGCGATGGCGGCGTCCACCGCAGAGCCGCCGGCCTGGATCACCTGGTAGCCGGCGTCTACCGCCAGGGGGTTGGCGGCGGCCACCATGAAGTCGTGTCCCTGCCAGCCCGGCTTGTCGGTCCAGCCACTCGATGCTTCGGGGGCGATCAGGGTCTGGGGAGGGGGCGCATAGTGAAAGCCCTGCGAGTCGGCGCAACCGGCCAGCAGGGCGAGGGTCAGGGAGAGGGCGAGGGGCTTAAAGAGCATGGTGACGGCTCCGTGTCGGTCGTGGATGAATTCCCGACACTGTCACAATCGAAGCCTTCCTTCAAGTTTTCCTTATGACTCAATTAGTTATGTTTTTGTCAATGTGCCTGCCAGCGATCGATAAGCGTAAACACCAGGGGATTTACCATGATGGAGAGGCTGGCGCCCATCAGTACCAGGTCGCGCGCCTCCCCGGGCACCAGATTCAGCGCCACCCCGAGCCCCATCAGGATAAAGGAGAACTCCCCTACCTGAGCCAGACTCGCCGAGATGGTGAGTGCCGTCTGTTGGTTGTGGCCAAACAGGCGCACGATGGAAAATGCCGCCAGTGACTTGCCAAACAGTATGATGAGGAGGGTGGCCAGCACCGCCAGCGGCTCGCGCAGCAGTATGGTCGGGTCGAGCAGCATGCCCACCGAGACGAAGAAGAGCACGGCGAAGGCATCTTGCAGCGGCAAGGTCTCGCTGGCTGCCTTGTGGCTGAGATTGGAGCTGTTCATCACCACTCCGGCGAAGAAGGCGCCGAGGGCGAACGAAACCCCGAACAGCTTGACCGCACCGAAGGCGATGCCGAGCGAGCAGGAGAGCACCGCCAGGGTGAACAGCTCCCGTGAGCCGGTGGCAATGGTGCGCGTCAGCAGCCAGGGGATGAAGCGCCGCCCGCCGACGATCATCAGGGCGATAAAGGCGGCCACCTTGGCCAGGATCAGCCCCAGATCGGCCAGCATGCTGGTGAGCCGCAGCGTCTCGCCTCCGCGCTGCAGGTCGGCCAGGATCGGCAGCATCACCAGGGCCAGCACCATCACCAGATCCTCCACGATGAGCCAGCCGATGGCGATGCGCCCCTCGTGGGTGTCGATAAGGCCACGGCTCTCCAGGGCTCGCAGCAGCACCACTGTGCTGGCGGTGGAGAGAGCCAGACCAAATACCAGGCCCGGGATAAGGCCCCAGCCGAGCAGATGGGCTAGCCCGAGTCCGAGCAGGGTGGCCAGGGCCATCTGGACCATGGCGCCCGGGATGGCGATGCGCCTGACCGACAGGAGGTCGCTTAAGGAAAAATGGAGTCCGACCCCGAACATCAACAGGATCACGCCAATCTCGGCGAGCTCGGGGGCAAGTTGCAGATCGGCCACATAGCCGGGGGTGAAGGGGCCGCTGATGACGCCGGCCGCCAGATAACCCACCATGGGTGAGATCTTCAGGTAGCTCGCCAGCATGCCGAGCAGGTAGGCCAGTACGAAGCCGCCCACCAGGGTCGTGATCAGGGGAAGGGAGTGGTCCATATCGTCACCTCGCTAATGGCAGTCAGGAGCTGCTGGTGCAGCCGTCAATAAGCAGGTTGGCGAAAGGAAAATTGCGGGGCATGCCTGGTTGCGCGGCATGATGCGTCAATCATCGTTTCGGCGGGACTATAAAGGTGTTAACCGGCGCCGGCAATGATTCTTCTGATGAAATTGTAAGTAATCTTTTCGGTCTTAAGGGGCTGGTTTTTACGTGTTGATTGATAAAAGTGTGTAGTTTGGCGACATTTTTGATTCAGAGGCGGAAAAAAGAGAGGCCGCCCGCAGGCGGCCTCGCTGTCAGCGGCGTCAGAGGGATTGCTCCTCTCCCCCAAGCGCGGCCAGCAGGGCCGGGATAAACTGGGCCAGTTCGGCGGTGACCAGGGCAAAGTCGGCGTCGAGGCGGGCGGCCGGATCTTCGCTGGTGATGTCGTCGTTCTGCTCGCGCAGCTCTTCGCTGAACTTGAGACGCTTGATGGAGAGATCGTCCCCCAGCACGAAGCTCAGGCTCTCACCCCAGTTGAGGGCCAGCTTGGTCACCAGCTTGTCGTTGGCCAGGTGGTTCTTGATCTCGTCGGTCATCAGGTCCTGCTGCTTGCAGCGGATGATGCCGCCGTGCTCCATGGCGCTGCGCAGCTCTGCCTCATCCTCCAGTGCGAGGCTGGCGGGCAGGTTCCCCTCGGTGAGCCACTCGGTCATGGTGATCTCGGGCGGGTTCTTGAGGGCCAC
Source organism: Aeromonas sp. R6-2 (assembly GCF_040908155.1). Lineage (NCBI taxonomy): Bacteria > Pseudomonadati > Pseudomonadota > Gammaproteobacteria > Aeromonadales > Aeromonadaceae > Aeromonas > Aeromonas sp. R6-2. Next base: position 14,824 of record NZ_JBFODE010000043.1, read on the forward strand.
CGGCACGACCGGCAGGGTGCCGATGCTCTTGCGCAGCAGGGCCAGCAGATCGTCGGCCTTCTTGGCCGAGCCCGCGTCCACCACCATCAGGTTGTCGGCGGGGTTGATCCAGGCGAAGGTCTGACTGGTGCGACTGAAGGCGCGCGGCAGCAGGGTGTGGAGGATCTCCTCCTTGAGCGCTTCCTTCTCTTTCTTCTTCAGGGCGCGCCCCTGCTCATGCTCTATCTCCTCTACCTTCTCGGCCAGCATCTCTTTTACGACCGACCCGGGCAGCATCTTCTCCTCCTTGCGGGCGCAGATAAGGATCTGGCCAGAGGCGCTGTGGGCCAGGGTGGCGCCGAACTTACCGAGGGGTTTGACCCAGCCGAATCGGGAGAGATCCTGACTGCCGCAGGGGGTGAAGAGGCAGCTCTCGAGCTGGGTCTCCAACTGCTCCACGGTCAGCTCGAAGGGGCGGGTAAAACGGTAGATCTGCAGGTTCTTGAACCACATGGCGTCGTCGGTCTCCTCATTGGTCAGGGCGGCATTGTACTGCAAAAGCGGGATGTGATCAGACTGGAACTTTAGAGAAAAAAGGTGGAGCCAGCTCACAGGAGAGGTTTTTCGTTTGGAACAGCCACTCCAATCCCCCCTAGACTGCTCATTGAGTGAACCGTCAGGAGTCGAACCGATGATCAGACCCGCACAGGCACAGGACATGGACGCCGTACTGGAGATCTGGCTGCTTGCCTCGCTCCAGGCCCACGACTTTGTCGATGCCTCCAGCTGGTGGCGGGTACAGGAGGAGCTGCGTATCCGTTACCTCGACAAGGCAGAGATCTGGGTCTGTGACGAGCGTGGCGATCTGCTTGGCTTTATGGCCCTGGTGGATGACTATCTGGCGGCCCTCTTCGTGCGCCCGGACCGTCAGGGACGCGGCGTCGGTCACGCCTTGCTGGCCAGGGCCAAGGCCTTGTTGCCGCAGCTGAGGGCCAAGGTCTATGCCGAGAATGACGAGGCCCTGCGGTTTTATCGTCACCACGGTTTTCGTATCCAGGGGGAGGAGACGGACCCCCTGACCGGGCACCATCTCTATCTCATTGAGTTTGTTGGCAAGCACACCCAGCGTAGCCGGGAGCCGCAGGCTTGATTCCCCCCTTTTCAGCCCCCATCTGAGGGGGAGTCTCCCCTATCTTGCAGAGTTGTCATGAAGATCCTCCATACGGCGGACTGGCATCTGGGGCACCAGCTCCATGGCCACGATCGCCACGCCGAACATCAGGCTTTTCTCGACTGGCTCGCCGCCACCATCGACGAGCGTCGCCCCGACGCCCTGCTGGTGGCGGGCGATCTGTTTGATACCGCCAACCCGCCCGCCAGCGCCTGGCAGCAGCTCTACCGCTTTCTGGCCCGGCTGCGGGCCGCCCATCCGGCCCTCAACCTGGTGCTCATCGGTGGCAATCACGACTCCCCCTCCAAGCTGGACGCACCCCACGAGCTGCTGCGCGCCTTCGACCTGCACCTGGTCGGCAGCATCAGCCGGGACGCCGAGGGGGAGCTCGAGCTCGAGCGTCTGCTGGTGCCGCTGACCGGGCAGGACGGGGCCGTGCAGGCCTGGTGTGCCGCAGTGCCGTTTCTGCGCAGCAGCGATCTGCGTACCCGGGATCTCGCCGACGGGGAAGACAGATTGATAGAGGGGGTGCGTGAGGTCTATCGCCAGGTGCTCCATGAGGGGCGCCGACGGGCAGGCGATCTTCCCCTCATCGCCATGGGCCACGCCTATCTGGCGCGCGGCCAGCTCTCCGAGCTCTCCGAGCGCAAGGTGCTCGGCGGCAACCAGCATGCCCTGCCAGGCGATCTGTTCGATGGCGCCGACTACACGGCCCTGGGCCACCTGCACCTGGCCCAGCAGATCGGCGAGCGAGTTCACTACAGCGGCTCGCCACTGCCCCTGTCGCTCTCCGAGGCCGACTACCGCCACCAGGTGCTGGAGGTGACCCTGAACGGGCGCGAGGTGAGCGTGACGCGTCTCATGGTACCGCGTACCGCCCCCATGATCCGGCTGCCGGAACAGGATCTCGAGGGGGCCCTGGCGGCCATCATGGCCCTCGATCTGCCCGAGGTGGAGGTCGGCGCCCGCCCCTACCTCGAGGTGCGCCTGCTGCTGCCAAAGCCCGAGGCCCGCATCCGCGAGCGCATTCTCTCGGCCCTGGCGGGCAAGCCGCTGCGCCTGGCCCGTATCACGACCCGCTATCAGGGGGCGGGGGCAGGGCTGGCCGATGGCCCGCAGCGACGAAGGCTCGATGAGCTCTCTCCTACCGAGGTGTTTCGGCTCTGTTATCAGCGCCAGTTCGAGGGGGAACCCGAGGCGTCACTCGTCGCCTCGTTCGAAGAGATCCTGGAGCAGGTCAAGGAGTCCGGCGTATGAAAATCTTGTCACTGTCAGGGGAAAATCTGGCCAGCCTGACCGGCGCCTTTACCCTCGACTTTACTCGCGGGGCCCTCGGTGCTGCGGGCCTGTTCGCCATTACCGGCAATACCGGCGCCGGCAAGAGCACCTTGCTCGACGCCATTTGCCTGGCCCTCTACGACGAGATGCCGCGCTTTATCGCCAATCGCAAGAATGTCGAGAAAATTGGCCGCGCCCATGAAGATGAAAGAGACAAGTTAACGGCCAATGATGTCAAAAATATCCTCAGCCGTGGCCATGCCAGCGGCTTTGCCGAGGTGCGCTTTCGCGGCTGTGACGGTCGCACCTGGCTGGCCCGCTGGGCGGTGCGCCGGGCCCGCAATCGTGCCGAGGGGCGCTTTCAGGCGCAAGAGCGCTCCCTGACCGACGTCGAGTCCGGTCAGGTCTTCTCGGGCAGCAAGCGGGAGTTGCAGGAGCGCATCGACGAGCTGGTGGGCCTCTCCTGGGAGCAGTTTCGCCGCGCCGTCATATTGCCCCAGGGGGAATTTGCCGCCTTCCTCAAGTCCGATGCCAATGAGCGATCCGCCCTGCTCGAGCGGATGACAGGCACCGAGCTCTACTCCTCCATCTCTATCCAGACCTACGAGCGGGCGCGGGAGGAGCAGCAGAAACTGGCTGTGATTAACCAGCGCCTCGGTGATGTGGTGCTGATGGATGAGGAGAGCCGCAGGCAGTGGGTGAGCCAGCAGGTGAGCCTCACCACCGCCCTCAGGCACGAGCAGCAGCAACAGCAACTGATGCAGGAGCTCTGCGATCTCCATCGCCGCATCGCCGACCAGCAGCAGGGTTGCAGCGAGGGGGAAGTGGCGCTGGAGCAGGCCCTGCAGGCTCACGGGGCCGCCGCCGCCGAGCGTGAGGAGTTCGCTCGCGCCGAACAGGCCCAGGTAGCCCGTGCCGACCACGACGAGTTGGCCCGCCTCACCCTCGAGGTGCAGCAGCAGGAGAAGCAGATTGCCGAACTGGGCCCCGAGCTTGCCCGACTCGAAGAGCAGGCCCGCCAGAGCGCGTTGACCGAACAGCAACTGCTGGCCGAGAAAGTGGCCGCCGAGCGCGAATGGGGCGCCCTGCAGCCCGAGCTCAAGCGGGCGCAGGAGCTCGATACCCGTATTCTGGAAAAGCAGCAGCAGTTGCAGAAGGTTCGGCAGGAGGGGGCGCAGGAGCGGGAGGTTCAGCTCGCCCTCGAACAGGAGTGGCGCGTACAGAGCCAGCAGGTAGCGCAGCTCAAGGAGCAGCACCGGCAGTGGAGCCTCTGGCTTGAGGAGAACAGGGCGCTGGCTCTGGTCGCCCGCCAGTGGCAACCCTTGCTGACCGCCATGCAGGATTGGGCCGGGGATGCCGGCGCCTTGCAGCAACTGCTTACCCTGCGGGATCACAAGCTGAGCGCCCTGCAGCAGTTGCAACGCCAGCTGGAGCAGGGCCAGCAGGAGCGGGAGTATTGGCAGCGCGAGCAGGCGCGGTTACAGCAGCAGGGGAGCGAGCTGGAGCAGCAGCAGTGGGAGAGTCGCCTTGCCAGGGCGCAGGAGCAGTGGCAACAGCAGAGCGAACAGTTGGGCCAACTGCGTCAGCTGCTGGAGTTGGCCGACTATGCCCGCAGCCACGCCGAGCAGCACGCCCGGTTACAGCGGGAGCTGGCAGAGCTGGAGCTGGCCCTTGGCAAGCTGGCCACCCTGGGGGAGGAGCTGGCGCCGGCCCTTGAACGCCTTGCCTTGCAACGGGATGAGGCGCGTCACGCCCTGGAGCAATCTCGCGCCATCGCCAGTTTTGAGCAACATCGCCATATGCTCGGCGATGGGGAGCCCTGCCCGCTGTGCGGCGCGAAAGAGCACCCCTACCGCCAGAGCCAGCCGCAGGTGGCCGGCATTCTGGGTCAGTTGGCACTGCGGGCTCAGGGTCTCGAACGGGAGTGGGAGCACCTCAACCATCAATACATTCAGTGTCAGAGCGAGCGTCAGGAGCTGGAGCGCCAGCGCCTGGCTCGTCAGCAGCACCTGCCCGAGCTGGAGGCGCGGGCCGAGCAGCTGATCCTGCGCTGGCAGCAGTTGGGGGGAGAGGCCCTGCAGGGTCATCCGTTGTCGCTATACCAGAGTCCCGCCGAGTGGCAGGGAGTGATCCATCGTCTGCTCGGCCATGGGCAAGCCCTGGAGCAGGGGCTGGCCCAGAGCCAGCAGCAACTGCGGGAAGCCCGGCTCGGTCAGCAGCAGCTTCAGGCTGTGCGTCAGCAACTGGGCCAGTTGACAGAGCAGCACCAGCAGTGCGACCGGCACTGGCAGGAGGCCGATCGCCAGCGCATTACCCTGGAAGGGGAGCTCAAGGGGATGGGGGAGCAGGAGAGCACCCTGCGTCAGCGTCTCGAGCAGGGGGGGCAGCGCCTTGACGAGCAGATGGGGGGCCTGCCCTGGCGCCAGTGGCTCGGCAGCCAGCAGTGGCACGAGTGGCAGCAATCCTGTGAGGCCTGGCTGCACGGCCAGGGCGAGTGGGAGCGGCTGGCCGGCGAGATAGCCAGCCTCACCCCGGCCCTGAGTGCGCAGGAGGCGCGTCTGCAGAGTCAGCGTGAGCGGTTGCACAGGCTAGAGCGCGATGACAAGGAGCACGAGCAGCTGTGTCAGGGGCTGCTCACCAGTCGCGCCGCCTGTCTGGGGGGGGAGGCGATAGCCCTGGTGGAGCGTCGCTGGCAGGCGCGTCTGCAACAGATCGGCCGCGAGCTGGAGGCGATACAAGGCAGTGCGCGCGCCCTCGGCGAACGCCAGACCGAGCTCAAGACTCGCCTCGCCCATCTGGAGCAGGAGAAACAGGTGAGCAGTCGGCGCAAACGCGAGGTGTTGGGACGCTGGGCCGCTCACGCCACCACCCTCGGCATCGCCGAATACGATCTGCGTCGTCTGCTGGCCATCACCCCCGATGAGCTCAAGTCGCGCCGCGCCGCCTTGCAGGGGTTGGAGGACGCCGTGGGCGAGGCCCGTACCCGTCTCGCCGAGCGGCAACGGACCCTGGCGCTGGAGCTGAGCAAGCAAGATCGTTATTGGGAGCATCACCCGGAGCTGGCGGCCCTGTCGCAGGAGGCACTGGTGCAGCGTCTGGCGATGCAGGAGGCCCGTTGCCGCGAGCTCGACGAGCAGCTGTTTGCGTGCAAGAGCGCCCTGGCCCAGGCCGAAGCGGCCGCCCTCAAGGCGGGCAGCCTGCAACAGGAGCAGGCCACCCAGCAGGCGGTGGCCGATCACTGGCAGCAGCTATGCGATCTCATCGGACAGGCCAACGGCGCCAAGTTGCGCACCTTTGCCCAGAGTCTCACCCTGGAGCGGCTGCTGCTCGAGGCCAACGCCCAGCTGGGCGAGCTGTCACCGCGCTACCGGCTGGAGCGGGTACCCGGTACCGATTTGGCGCTGCAGGTGGTGGATCTCGACATGGGGGACGAGGTGCGTTCGGTGGACTCCCTCTCCGGTGGTGAGAGCTTCCTGGTCTCCTTGGCGTTGGCCCTGGCCCTCTCGAGCCTGTCGTCGAAGCAGACCCAGGTGGAGTCGCTCTTCATCGACGAGGGGTTCGGCACCCTGGATCCTGACAGCCTGGATCTGGCCCTCTCCTGCCTCGACTCGCTGCAGGCGAGCGGACGGCAGATCGGGGTCATCTCCCACGTGCAGACCCTGGTCGAGCGCATCGGCGTGCAGGTGCGGGTCGAGGCCTTGGGGGGCGGGGAGAGTCGGGTGCTGATCCCGTGACACGGGCACCGCGTTGTGTTCACCTGAGCCCATTATTACAATCCGCGGGCCCCGATAGCCGGGGCCCTTTCTTTTAACCGTGTGATGCAAGGAGGCGTGATGAGAATTCGACGGGCGCAGCAGGGGGATGAGGCGGCCTTGACCCGCTTGCGGCTGGCCCTGTTTGTGGAAGAGGGGGATCTGGCGTCGGCAGGCGAGGATCCGGCGCTGACCCGTGTGCTGGCCGATTACTTCGCCCAGACCCTGGCGGATGGGGCCTGTCTGCACTGGGTGGCCGATGCCCAGGGGGAGGTGGTGGGGGCGGGCTCCCTGGCGCTTTTTTGCCGGCCCCCTTATCCGGGTAATCTGACCGGCCGTGAGGGCTACCTGCTCAACATGTTTGTGCTGCCCGCCTGGCGCCGCCGTGGGGTGGCCCGTGCTCTGGTCAGTGCGATTCAGGAGGAGGCCGCAGGGCTGGCCCTGGGCAAGGTGTGGCTGCACGCCAGCCCCATGGGGGAGCCCCTCTATCGGGCGCAGGGCTTTGCCGGCCACCCAGCCTATCTGGAGTGGCGCCCTCAAGTTCTCTCTTAAGCCGGTCGTTACCTCTTCACAGGCCGTCCACGGGGCGGCTGCACCGGGCGTGATGCGCCCGCCCTTTGCGCCCTCATTGGCGCCACCACAACAGGTTATCCACTCATGAAGTCAGCGGGTCGCGAGCGCCTGCTCACCCTCACCTGTCTGCTGTGGGGGTTGGCACTGCTTTGCTACATGCTGGGGTTGAGGCTCTACCTCATCCCCACGGGATGTGCCCTGGTGGCACTCATCGGATACGTGATAGAGAGATTCATTATGTTTGGTCGTGACAAACCCAAGGCCCCCGTCGCTGCGACAAGTGAGCCGGCGCAGACCGTATTGGCCGCAGAGGCCACCTTTACCGGCAACCTGCAGCTGCAGGGGCAACTTCTGGTCTTCGGGCGTCTGGTTGGCAATGTGACCATGACCGAGGGGCGGGTGAGGGTGATGCAGGGCGGGTGCATCGAGGGGGAGGTACACGCCCCCGAGGTAGAGCTGAACGGGGTGCTGGAGGGTACCTGCGAGGCAGCTTCGGTCGCCATCCTGGCCCATGGTCGACTGCAGGGGATCTGCCGGGGCGGCGCCCTCTCCATTCAGCCCGGCGGCGTCTTCCTCGGCCACTCCCAGGCGCTCGGTGAGACCCACTCCAATGTGACTCCCCTGGCCGGCGGCAAGGGGAAGGAGCCCAAGGAGAACAAGAAGAGCGAGCCCGCCCCCGAGGCCAAAGAGGCCTGATCACTGACGCAGGATGGCCGGGATCCGGCAGGCCTGCTCGCCCATGTGGCTGGCGACCCGGGTCGCCTCTTCGGTGACCCGGGACGACTGCTGGTGCAGCCGCTCCATCAGGTCGGCAAAGCGGGTCAGGTACTCTGACTGGGAGCGGGCATTGCCGGCCCCCTGACGGGCGATGGCGGCGGTGCTGCGCGCACTCTCTTGCATCGCCTGGGTGACCCCGAACAGGGTGCCTGCCTGGTGATGCTGTGCCCTGGCGTGGCGATCGATCTGCTCCATGGCGTCCGAGAGCCGGGTTCCGGCCCCCTGTAGCCGGTCGAGAATACCGACGATCTGCTCTAGCGAATGTTGGGTATCGGCCGAGAGGTGGCGCACCTCGTCGGCGACCACGGCAAATCCCTCTCCCTGTTTGCCGGCCCGCGCCGCCTCGATGGCGGCGTTGAGGGCCAGCAGGTTGGTCTGCTGGGCTATCTGACCTATCACCCCCACCATGGCCTCCACCTCGTTGAGGGAGAGGGTTACCCCCTTGATGGCACTGCGGCTCTCGTCGATGGCCCCCGTGGTGTTGCGACTCGCCTCAAGCATCGCCTGGACCACCTCCTCGCTCTCACGCATGGTGTGCTCATTGTGATGGGCGTGGTGTGCTATCTCGTCGGCCACCTGGCGCACCTCGGCTGTCAATTGATCGAGCTCTTTCATCATCGCTGCGCTCTCTTTGACGACATTCGCGGCATCCCGGGTGCGGTGACAGATCTGCTCAACATGGGTCACCATTTCGTTGAGATGAAGGGAGACGGTATCGAGCTGGCCGGCCTTGGTCTGACTGCTGCGCAGCCACTCTTCGATGAGGCGGTTATAGCTTTCGCCAATCTCGGCCAGCTCGTTGTCTTGACCCATGGGGGGAAGGGGCTCGGCCTGGCCGGTCTGCGCCAGTGCGGCGAAGGCCCGCTGCAGGCGCCTGAGCGGGCGCAATACCCAGCGATACTGAAAACCCCAGCCGAGCAGGGTAAAGATCACCAGGGCCGCGGCCATGGTCGCCATGGTCGAGCCCAGCTGCGACAAACCTTGCCGGCGGGCATCTTGCTGTGCCTTTGCCAGCTCATCGAGCCGCCCATAGAGCGAGGCCACATCCTGGCGGATCTGTTGGCGGGCCTGTTGCTGGCGAGCCAGCTGTCGGCTCGTCTCATCCAGCTCCTTGGGGTAGCGCCGCAGCAGGGAGGCGAGCTCATCCCTGGCCTGCTCACCCAGCTCGGCGGGCGGTGCCGGGGTGAGCAGGGGGAGCAGGGGCTCCTCTTTCTCTTCCAGATGGCCCAGCAGGGGAAGGGCCGCGAGCTGCCGGTACTGGCCCTGCATCAGCGCCAGAGTCTGCTCCAGCGCCTTCTTGTTCCCCGCCACTCCCTGGCTCTGATAACTCTCCCTCTGGTGGATAAGCTCGACCAGGGTGGTGGCCAGGGCCTGCGCCTGGGCCTGATAGGCCAGGCGCGCCGGCTCCAGTGCCGGTTCGACCGGTCGTCCCGCATAGGCAAGCAGCTGGCGGATCTGCCCGGCTATCTCCTGCTCAGCGTGTTGCAGCAACAGGGCCGGGGTACCCGAGAGCTTGCCGGCGGCCAGGTAGTCACTCTTCATGCGCTGGCGCAAGGCCCCCAAGGCATCCATCAGCTCGGGTCGGTCAGGGGAGAGCTGCTCGATGGCGGCGTCGAGCAGGCGGATCGCCTGCTGCAGGCTCTCGCTGTTACCGCTTCCCAGATACTCCTGCAGCCTGGCAGGGAGTTGCTGACCGAGTCGCTGCTGCAGTCGCTGAAGGGTAAAGAGGGCCTGTTGATCGGCACTCAACTGTCGGGCTCCCTGCCAGAGCGTCAGAGTCACAGTGCCGGCCAGCAGCAACAGACAGAGGGAGAAGAGATGAGTAAAGCGGCCGATGCGCATGGTACGACTCCTCAGGGTGGAGGCCAGTCCAAACCGGATGGGCAGAGCCTAACGAGGGTTCGTGATGGAAAGATGACAGGGAGAACAGATTCAAATATGGGTTATTTGAGTCTCTATATTTTCCAATTTATTTATGCTCCGGCTGGAACTTTTTTGGTCGAATCGGCTCTTAATAATCAGCATTATTAATTCCCTCTTGGTGGATGTTTTTTAATCTGGAAAGCGCTTTCAATCATATTTTTATGGTGAAATGAGTTCTCTCGCGCTTAATTTCAGGGGATTAATAATCAAGGATACCGCTTTCATGAGCAATAAAAGCGATGTGTGCCTCTCGTTTCTTGGTTGTATTGACCAATGGAAAACGCTTTCATTGGGTTTTGTTTCAATGAGATCTTGTTTGGCGCAATTTGTCGCCGTTTTGTGAATTGCTTCATGGTTTCCTTCGTTAACCTCTTCCTATAATCCGCTCGGTTATCACGCCACGCATTTTCGACATCGGCTGGCGGCGATAGTGAACCGGATTTTGGAACACACATCCACAACGGGAAATTAAGGAACTAAAACATGAAAGCAAAGTGGCTCCCGATTGCTGCAGCAGTGACCGCTGCCCTGGCCTCCGCCTCCGCCTCTGCCGTTGATTTCCACGGCTACTTCCGCTCCGGCGTCGGTGTTTCCGATAACGGCGATATGCAGACACTGGGCGATGCGTTCAAGCATCGTGTTGGCCGCTTGGGTAACGAAAATGATACCTACGGCGAAGTTCAGCTGGGTCAAGAGGTCTACAACAAGGAAGGCAAGTCTTTCTATGTAGACTCCATGTTTGCCATGACCTCTGGTCAGAAGCGTGACTGGGAAGCCGACAGCACCAGCGGTGATGCGACCTTCGCCCTGCGCCAGTTTAACGTTCAGGCCAAGAACCTGTTCGGTGGCAACGAGACCCTGTGGGCCGGTAAGCGCTACTATCAGCGTCACGACATCCATATCTCCGATACCTACTACTGGGATGTCTCCGGTGCCGGTGCCGGTATCGAGAACATTCAGGCCGGTCCTGGCAAGCTCTCCGTAGCTGTACTGCGCAATGATCCCTGGTCCGAGTACGATGCCAAGGATAACACCAAGACCCTGGACACCAACGTCTTTGACATTCGCTACGCCGGTATTCCCCTGTGGGCTGATGCTTCTCTGGAGCTGGGCTATGACTACGCCATGGCCAACCCGACTGACCAGCAGGACAAGCAATTCCCGAACATCAACGATGGTCACATGATCACCGCCGAGCTGACTCAGGGCATGCTGGGTGGCTTCAACAAGACTGTCGCTCAGTACTTCATCGATGGCCTGGCTGGTCAAGCGACCAGCTATGATGGTGGCTCCGGTAGCGGCCTGCAGGCTGCCTCCAAGAGCGGTGATGGCTTCCGCTTGATCAACTGGGGCGTGCTGCCGGTTGGTGACAAGGTAGAATTTGGCCACCAGATCGTCTACGGCAAGTCCAGCGATTTCTCTGCCTGGGGTACCGAGTATGATGATCGCGATACCTTCTCCGTTGTCGTGCGTCCCATGTACAAGTGGAACGACTACATGAAGACCATCGCCGAAGTAGGCTACTACAAGGAGCACGAGACTGTTAAGGGTAGTGCCGAGAAGTCTACCGATGGTGCCAAGTACACCCTGGCGCAAGCCTGGTCTGCGGGTTCCAGCTTCTGGGCTCGTCCGGAAATCCGTGTATTTGCCTCCTATGTACAGCAAGATGGCGCCTTCCGTGCCGATAGCAACGGAGTCAAGCAAGACGACGCCTGGAACTTTGGTGTTCAAGCCGAAGCCTGGTGGTAATCTGTTGCCAAGTTGACAACTCGCGCCCCCGCATGTCGGGGGCGTATCTTTTGACCGTATTGAAAGGGAAGTGCAATGACCTATACCAAGATTGCTCTGGCCATGGTGTGTGGATTGGCATTGGGGGGCTGCGCGACGCTGGAGAGCGCAGTGGCGCCCACCAAGGAGTACAAGGCGGTGCTCGATGGCCGGGAGCAGGCAATGAGTGCCCTGAGCCAGACCCAGCCTTGCTGCCGTGATCTTGCCTCCCTGCCCTACAAGGTGCTGGCGGTGGGCGACCAGATTGTCTCTATCGACAGCGCTTCTACGGCCTATCAATTTGAAGAGGGCAAGAGCTATTTTGCTGCCTTCCGCTTGCCAGCAAACAGTGGCGACCTGCGCATCACTGTGGAGGGTGTGATTGAGAAGAGCATGTTCAATCCGACCGTGTTGATGCTGGACTCTCGCTTCAAGGTGACCCGTAAGCTGGGTAAGGACCTCTTCAAGTACGAGCCGGCCAGGTTGCTTAAAGGCGACAGGGTGGAGGCCGTCTTCACCGTGGATCGCAGCTATGTGGGCAACCCCAATAACGAAACCTACATGGTTATCTACACCGATCCCAAGGGGTTGGATGAGACCACGACCATCATGAGTCAGGCCAAGTTGATGGCCAAGTCCTTGAGTGTGGTCGACTACGGGGTGAAAGATCCGGTGGTCCCTCACTCCCCCTGGGGGGTGGTCAACCTCTCTGTTGAAGATTTGAGTGGCAACAAGACCGACAGCAATTACTACAAGCCGGTTTATCAGGAGGCCATCGATGCCAATGCTCCTGTGGTCAATGAGGCCCCCAACAAACTGGTGGTCCCCCTGGCAGCATCGACGTCCAAGCCTGCCATGCTAAGCGAGACCGAGGCCTTCTATCGCACTCAGATTGGCAATGCGGTCAAGGCCGGTGATATCGAGAAGGCGATGAAGCTGGTGGATGAGGCCGAGCGGGCCGGTTCGACCAGTGCCAGACAGGCCTTTGTCGATGCGGTCAAACAGTCGCAAAAATAGGTACAGAGCCCTGAAAGACTCCCGCCAATGGCGGGAGTTTTTATTTTACTTGCCGCCGCCAGGTTACACTTGGTTACATTGTGAAATGTTGGGAGATTATTGGTTGTAAGGGGAATACAGTTGGTGACGGATATTAATATATATTTCTGCTAGGGTTATATTTGCGATATATCATCTTTTATTTACCCCTCGGTTCTTTCCTTAAGCAATCTTGTGATCCTTGCTCCAAATTTGTTTTATTGCGGCTTATTGATACAGCATCTTGTTCGATGAGCAGTTATATTTACCCCGTCTAACAATAAACTCTCGGGTCGATTCGTTCTCTGCAATGTTTCAGGGATGGATGGTAGTGACTCGGTTTCGGTTGACCCTAATGGTAAATAATCCTCATCAGGAGCACACACAATGTTGAAAAATGCATTTTCCAACCTGCAAAAGGTCGGTAAATCGCTGATGCTGCCTGTGTCCGTTCTGCCGGTAGCAGGTATTCTGCTCGGTGTCGGCGCAGCCAAGTTCAGCTGGTTGCCAGCGATTGTCTCTCAAATCATGGAACAGGCCGGTGGTGCCGTCTTCGGCAACATGGCGCTGATCTTCGCTATCGGTGTGGCCCTGGGCTTCACCAACAACGACGGTGTTGCCGCCCTGGCCGCCACCGTTGGCTATGCCATCCTGACCAAGACCATCGGTGTGGTCGCCCCCATCGTCGCCGGCCTCGACCCGGCTGCTGCCGATTATGCCGCCATGGCCGACAAGGTCTCCAACGTGGGTGTGCTGGGCGGTATCGTAGCCGGTGGTATCGCCGCCTACATGTTCAACCGCTTCTACCGCATCCAGCTGCCCGAATACCTGGGCTTCTTCGCCGGTAAGCGCTTCGTGCCCATCATCACCGGTCTGGCCGTTATCGTGGCTGGCGTGGTCATGGCCTTCATTTGGCCGCCCATCGGCGCCATGATCCAGAGCTTCTCCCACTGGGCTGCCTATCAGAACCCGGCGCTGGCCTTCGGTATCTACGGTATCGTCGAGCGCGCCCTGATCCCCTTCGGCCTGCACCACATCTGGAACGTGCCCTTCTTCTTCGAAGCCGGCTCCTACACCAACGCAGCCGGTCAGGTGTTCAACGGCGAGATTGCCCGCTACATCGCCGGTGACCCCACTGCCGGTAACCTGGCCGGTGGTTACATGTTCAAGATGTACGGTCTGCCTGCTGCCGCTATCGCCATGTGGCACTCCGCCAAGCCGGAAAACCGTGCCAAGGTCGGTGGTATCATGATCTCCGCCGCCCTGACCTCTTTCCTGACCGGTATCACCGAGCCGATTGAGTTCGCCTTCCTGTTCGTGGCGCCGGTGCTGTACGCCATCCACGCCCTGCTGGCCGGCTCTGCCTTCGTGGTGATGATCCTGCTGGGCATGAAGCACGGCACCACCTTCTCCCACGGTCTTATCGACTACATCGTGCTCTTCTCCCAGTCCACCAAGGGCTGGATGTTCCCGGTGATCGGTCTGTGCTACGCCGCTGCGTACTACGCCATCTTCCGCGTCGCCATCAAGGCGCTGGATCTGAAGACGCCGGGTCGTGAAGACGCTACCGAGGAAGAGTCTGTGGGCGAGATGGCCGAGCACTACATGGCCGAGCAACTGGTGCTGGCCTTCGGTGGCAAGGATAACATCGCCTCTCTGGATGCCTGCATCACCCGTCTGCGTGTCGGCGTGAAGGATGTGGCCAAGGTTGACCAGGCCGGCCTGAAGAAGCTGGGCGCTGCCGGTGTGGTAGTCGCTGGCTCCGGTGTCCAGGCCATCTTCGGCACCAAGTCCGATAACCTGAAGACCGACATGGACATGTGGATGAAGTCTCACTAATCCCGCTCCAGTCACACGAAGGGGGAGGCCATTGGCCTCCCCCTTTTTTGTCTTTGGATGCCCCTGTACACTCGGGGCATCCGGCGGGATTAGAGCTTCTCGAGATCCTGCTCTATCTCGCGGATCTTGTTTTGCACCACCTTCTCCAGGTGGCGCAGGTCCTTGAGGATCTTCTGCTTGATGTCGGCGTTGGCCGAGGTGGCGTGCGCTCCCTGGGTGATGATATCGAGCTCGTCCACCACGTATTTGAGATTGGCGTTGATCTCGGTGATGTCCTTGTACTCGTGGGTGCCGGAGTCGACCAGTATGGTCTTGCGCTGACGGGGGTACTTGAACTTGACGCTCTTGGCGAAGAATTCCCCTTTCTGCTTCTTGAAGTAGATCTTCAGGATGTCGTGCCCCGCCTCCTGGCGCAGGGTGTAGCTCTCTATGCTGTCGGGATCCTGGATCCCCAGGCTCTTGAGGTTTTCAAACTGCTCTTGCATTACGGCTCCTCGCATCAAAACAGACCTTTCCCGTCTATCTTAACCCAAGGCGTTCAGGCGGCCTGTGACCCCGCTTGGAAAAACAAAAGGGCGCCATAAGGCGCCCTTGTTTCATGTGCTCGTCTTACTCGTCGATGGAGCGCAGCAGGGCGTTGATCCCCACCTTGGCACGGGTCTTGGCGTCGACCTTCTTGACGATGACGGCGGCGTAGAGGCTGTATTTGCCGCACTTGGAGGGCAGGGAGCCGGAGACCACCACAGAGCCTGCCGGCACGCGGCCGTAATGGATCTCGCCGGTCTCGCGGTCATAGATGCGAGTGGACTGGCCGATGAAGACACCCATGGAGATGACGGAGCCCTCCTCCACGATCACCCCTTCCACCACCTCGGAGCGGGCGCCGATGAAGCAGTTGTCCTCGATGATGGTCGGGTTGGCCTGCAGCGGCTCGAGCACGCCGCCGATGCCGACGCCACCGGAGAGGTGAACGTTCTTGCCGATCTGGGCGCAGGAGCCCACGGTGGCCCAGGTGTCGACCATGGTGCCCTCATCGACAAAGGCGCCGATGTTGACGTAGGAGGGCATCAGCACGGTATTGGGCGCGATGAAGGAGCCCTTGCGCGCGGTGGCAGGCGGCACGACGCGCACGCCGGCGGCCTTGAAGTCGTCGCTGCTGTAGCCGGAGAACTTGAGGGGGACCTTGTCATAGTACTGGGCATCGTCGCCCTTGATGATGGCGTTGTCGTTGATGCGAAAATAGAGCAGCACGGCTTTTTTGAGCCACTGGTGCACCACCCACTCACCGGCGATCTTCTCGGCGACCCGCGCCTGGCCTTTGTCGAGCAGCTCGATGGCTTGCAGGATGGCGGCCTTGGTCTCGGCATCGACGGTACCGGGGGTGATGGTGTCGCGGCGCTCGAAGGCGGCCTCGATAATCTGTTGCAACTCGGTCATGACGGTTCCCTTTCAAAAAATTCTGTTTGTTGTATCACACTTTTACCCTCGAGTTCAGCCATCTTGCGGGAGCGGTTTCTGCGTTTGCTCACGCCTGAGTCAACTGGGCCAATTGCTGCACCAGACGGGTCTCCAGCAGCTGCTGTTGCTCGTTGTCGAGCGGCTCCCCCTCCAGGGTGGTGAGGCTGAAGAAGTCCTCGACCCGTTCGCCGATCGTGGTGATCTTGGCGGCGTGCAGGGTCAGTCCGCACTGCTGGAACACGGCACCGATACGGGCCAGCAGGCCGGGGGCGTCGAGGGCGATGAGCTCGACCAGGGTGTGCTCTCCCTTGTGCGGCAGGAAAGTGACCCGGGTCGGCACGTCGAATTGACGATGGCGCCGCGATGGCGGCTTGCACCGCAGTACCAGCTTGCCCGGATGTTGCAGCGCCTTCTCCAGTGCCCCCTTGATGGTGGGGAGGCGGTTCGGACTGATGGGCTGGCCATTGGGCTCGAGCACGATAAAGGTATCGAGCACGAAGCCACTGCGCGAGCTCATGATCTGGGCGTCGTGGATGTTGAGGTTTTTCTGATCCAGGGTCGAGGCCACGGTGGCGAAGAGATTGGGCATGTCGTGGCAGTAGATGAAGATCTCGCTCCCCCCCCGGGTCGGGTGTTTGCCGACCAACACCAGGGGATGGTCACCCTCTTGCTCGAGAATATGGCGGGTGTGCCAGGCGATTTGCTCCGGGGTGTGGCGCAGGAAGTAGTCCGCCTTGAAGTCCCCCCACAGGGTGTTGATCGCCTCCTCGCTCATCTCGCGTTGGGCCAGTTGCTGCTTGGCCTGACGCTGGTTCTCGCGGATCTTGAGGCGCATGTCGGGCGGGTTCTCGAGTCCCAGGCGCAGGGCCTTCTGGGTGGCGAAGAAGAGCTCGCGCAGCAGGGTCCCCTTCCAGTCATTCCACAGGGTGTCGTTGGTGGCGCAGATGTCCGCCACCGTCAGGCAGCAGAGCAGCTCAAGGTGGAGTTCGTCGCGCACCTTCTGGGCAAAGTCGGTGATGACATCCGGATCGTAGATGTCCCGGCGCTGGGCGGTCACCGACATCAGCAGGTGGTGGCGCACCAGCCAGGCGACCAGCCGGCTCTCGTAACGATCGAAGCCGTGCAGCTGACAGAACTCGAGGGCATCGACGGCGCCAAGCTCCGAGTGATCCCCCTTGCGCCCCTTGGCGATATCGTGGAACAGGGCCGCCACGTAGAGCAGCTCGGGCTTGCGCAGCTGGTTGAACAGCTCATGGCAGAGGGGATGGCGCTTGCGACTCTCGGGATCGGCGAAGAAGTGAAAGTGCTTGAACAGGCGGTGGGTGTGCTCATCGACCGTGTAGGCGTGGAACATGTCGAACTGCATCTGACCGACGATGAGGTTCCACTGGGGCAGATAGGCCGCCAGGATGCCGTACTTGTGCATCAGGGTCAGCGGCAGGCCGATCCCCCCCGGATGGCGCAGCAGGAGCATGAACAGGCGCCGGCACTCGGGGATATCCTGCAGCCAGCAGCCGAGCCGGCGGCGCGCTTCGCGCAGCTGGCGCAGGGTGGCCGAGTGAATGCCGGTCACCTTGGGGTGCTGGGCTATCTGGTAGAAGAGGCGCAAGATGGCGGCCGGTTCACGGATGAAGAGATCCGGCTCGACCGCATCGATGAGGCGACCGCGCAGCTGAAACTCGTCACAGAGGCGGCGCACATCCATGGCACTGTTGCCGAGGATCGCCTCGTCAAACAGCTGCAACAGCATCTCGTTGAGCTCGGCCACCCGGCGCACCGTCTGGTAGAAGCGCTTCATCATCTGCTCGACCGGGCTGTTACCCTCGCCGGTGAACCCCAGCATCTGGGCCACGGTGCGCTGGCGATCGAACAGCAGGCGGTTATCCCCCTTGTTGATGGCCATGTGCAGGGCGAAACGCACCTTCCACAGGAAGTTCTGGCAATCCTGCAGCTCACGGTACTCGGCCTGGTTGAGAAAACCGTGGCTGGTCATCTCCATCAGGGTGGTGGCCCCGAAGTGGCGACGGGCGACCCAGGCCAGGGTCTGGATGTCGCGCATGCCGCCAGGGTTGCTCTTGATGTCGGGCTCCAGCTTGTAGGCGGTGCCCAGAAACTGCTGGTGGCGCTCCTGCTGCTCCTGACGCTTGGCCCGAAAGAAGGCCTCACTCGGCCAGAAATGGGCGGGAGCGGTGGCGTGTTTGAGCGCCTCGAAGCCGGGGAGGGAGCCCGTGATGTAGCGTGCCTCGATGAGGTTGGTGGCGATGGTGATATCCCGCCGCCCCTGCTCGACACACTCGGCGACGCTGCGCACCGCCTGCCCCACCTCGAGGCGCAGATCCCACAGGAAGGCGATGAAATCACCGATGCGCAGGCCCAGTACGTCGTCCGGCTCCTCTTCATAGAGCAGCAACAGATCGATGTCGGAGTGGGGGTGCAGCTCGCCCCGGCCATAGCCGCCGACGGCGATCAGGGTCAATCCTTGTACCCGGTCGAAACCAAATTGCTGCCAGAGGTCGATGAGCAACCCATCCATGAAGCGGGCGCGTTCGGTGACCAGGGTGATGATCTCTTCACCGGCCTCGAAGCGGGTCTGTTGCTGGCTCATGCAATGGGCCAGCCGCTCCCGGTAGTGATCGCGATCCAGCGGGGAGGGGAGAGAAAGGGCGTCCATGATGTTGCGTACTCGGTGCTGGGATAAAAAAACCGGCCACAGGGCCGGTTTTCGATGTTATCCGTGTTTGAAGACCCGGTCGAGGGCTTCCCCTTCACGCAGGGTCAGCACCTCGCAGCCATCTTCGGTGACCAGCAGGGTGTGCTCCCACTGGGCGGAGTCGCCACCGTCCTTGGTGGTGACGGTCCAGCCATCCTTGGGGTTGACCTTGCAGTGGTGCTTCTTGGTGTTGATCATCGGCTCTATGGTGAAACACATGCCGGGCTTGAGCTCCATCTTGCCGCCGTTGCGATAGTGCAGGATCTGCGGCTCTTCGTGGAAATCCTTGCCGATGCCGTGGCCGCAGTAGTCGCGTACCACCGAGAAGCCGGCCTGCTCGGCGATGGGTTGGATGATGGCGCCGATCTCGCTGATGCACATGCCAGGACGCACCTGACGAATGGCCGCGTAGAGGCTCTCTTGCGCCGTCTTGCAGAGCTGGCGACGCAGAGGCGTGGTCTGGCCAATCACAAACATGGCGGAGGTGTCACCATGGTAACCGTCTTTAATGACGGTGATGTCGAGGTTGACGATGTCTCCCTCACGCAGCTTCTTGTGGTTGGGAATACCGTGGCATACCACCTCGTTGACCGAGGTGCAGATGGACTTGGGGAAGCCATGGTAGTTGAGGGGGGCGGCAATAGCCTGCTGCACGTTGACGATATGGTCGTGGCAGAGGGTGTTGAGCTCGTCGGTGGTGACCCCGGCCTTGACGTGGGGGGCGATCATCTCGAGCACCTCGGCGGCCAGGCGGCCGGCGATGCGCATCTTCTCAATCTCTTCGGGGGTCTTGATCTTGGCTGTCATGGCTTCTCTCTAGGCTGCCCCCGCAGGGGAAGCAATTGAAAATTGTATGCGTTTGCAAGCGGTTGGAAATTTTATCCGCATCCCCCCCCGACTTCCAGCGTGATTCTCATCACATCCTGGCGTGGCGGCTTTTTACCCCCTCCATACCATGCCAAGGTGGTGTTTTGCTCAGGGATATGGTATAAAGCGCGCCGAACTCGGGTCTCTTCCGGGTTCTTCACCTTAACTTAAACACCACACACACATCGACACCTGTGCCGGGGTGCCCCTTACGGGTCGGTCACATGGGATGTGTGGAGGCCTAACCCCAATACAGAGGTATAAAATGGCTAAAGTTTCCATGCGCGACATGCTGCAGGCTGGCGTTCACTTCGGTCACCAGACCCGTTACTGGAACCCCAAGATGAAATCCTACATCTTCGGTGCCCGTAACGGCGTTCACATCGTTAACCTCGAGAAGACTGTTCCGATGTTTGACGATGCCATGAACTTCCTGAGCTCCACCGCTGCCAAGAAAGGCAAGGTACTGTTCGTTGGTACCAAGCGTGCCGCCGCTGAAGCCGTTAAAGAAGCTGCTACCCGTTGCGACCAGTTCTATGTGAACCATCGCTGGCTGGGCGGTATGCTGACCAACTGGAAAACCGTTCGTCAGTCCATCAAGCGTCTGAAAGATCTGGAAACCCAGTCCCAGGACGGTACCTTCGACAAGCTGACCAAGAAAGAGGCGCTGATGCGTACTCGTGAAATGGAAAAGCTGGAGAAGAGCCTGGGTGGTATCAAAGATATGGGCGGCCTGCCGGACGTTCTGTTCGTGATCGATGCCGAGCACGAGCACATCGCCATCAAGGAAGCCAACAACCTGGGTATCCCGGTTATCTCCGTAGTTGATACCAACTCCAACCCGGACGGCGTAGACTACATCATCCCGGGTAACGACGACGCAATCCGTGCCGTACAGCTCTACCTGAACGCTGCCGCTGACACCGTTCTGGAAGCCCGCGAGCAGGACATCGTTGTTCAAGCCGAGCAAGATGGCTTCGTTGAAGCTGAGTAATTGATAAGGACTGTAAAGCCCTTATTAACCAAGCTGAACACATTGGTTGGCAGGGGCCCTTATGGCCCCTGTTTCTTGTCAATTCAAGACCGAGGATACTGGACATGGCAAACATTTCTGCCGCCCTGGTAAAAGAACTGCGCGAGCGCACCGCCGCTGGCATGATGGATTGCAAAAAAGCGCTGGAAGAGGCCAACGGTGATATCGAGCTGGCTATCGAGAACATGCGTAAATCCGGTCAGGCCAAGGCCGCCAAGAAGGCTGGCCGTATCGCCGCCGAAGGCGTGATCTTCGCCCGTACCGAAGGCAACGTCGCCGTCATGATCGAGCTGAACTGCGAAACCGACTTCGTTTCCAAGGATGCCGGCTTCCTGGCCATGGGCCAGAAGATCGTCGAGATCGCTGCTACCCAGAAGATCGCTGACGTTGACGCGCTCAAAGCCGCCGACTTCGGCAACGGTGAGTCCGTTGAGCTGACCATCACCAACCTGATCGCCAAGATCGGTGAGAACATGAACCTGCGCCGCGTTGTGCTGGTTGAAGGTGACAACCTGGGTACCTATGTACACGGTTCCCGTATCGGTGTTATCACCAAGCTGGCCGGCGGTACCGATGAGCTGGCCAAAGACCTGGCCATGCACGTTGCTGCCAACAGCCCGCAGTTCGTCAAGCCGGAAGATGTGTCTGCCGAGGTCGTTGCAAAAGAGCGCGAAATCCAGATCGACATCGCCATCAACTCTGGCAAGCCGAAAGAGATCGCCGAGAAGATGGTTGAAGGCCGCATGAAGAAGTTCACCGGTGAGGTTTCCCTGACTGGTCAGCCGTTCGTGAAAGATCCTTCCATGACCGTTGCCGAGCTGCTGAAGAAAGAAGGCGCCGACGTGGTCTCCTTCACCCGCTACGAAGTGGGCGAGGGCATCGAGAAGCAGGAAACCGACTTCGCTGCCGAAGTTGCTGCTCAGATCGCGGCCGCTCAGAAGGCCTAATCGAACCGGTTTTACCGTTCCCTGGACCGCGACATCTGTCGCGGTCTTTATATGACCAGGAATCACTCCCATGAGTACCAATCCCAAGCCTGCATACAGACGTGTTCTTCTCAAGTTGAGCGGTGAAGCCCTGCAAGGAGCAGAAGGTTTCGGTATCGATCCGACCGTACTGGATCGCATGGCCCAGGAGATCAAGGAG
Source organism: Aeromonas sp. R6-2 (assembly GCF_040908155.1). NCBI lineage: Bacteria > Pseudomonadati > Pseudomonadota > Gammaproteobacteria > Aeromonadales > Aeromonadaceae > Aeromonas > Aeromonas sp. R6-2. Next base: position 36,132 of record NZ_JBFODE010000043.1, read on the forward strand.
CTGGTTGAGCTGGGTGTGCAGGTCGGTCTGGTCATCGGCGGCGGCAACCTGTTCCGTGGTGCCGGTCTTGCCAAGGCGGGAATGAACCGCGTGGTGGGCGACCACATGGGTATGCTGGCGACCGTGATGAACGGCCTGGCCATGCGTGATGCCCTGCATCGTGCTTATGTGAATGCCCGTCTCATGTCTGCCATCTCCCTGCAGGGGATCTGCGACTCCTACACCTGGGCCGAGGCGATCAGCCATCTGCGTGCCGGCAAGGTCGTGATCTTCTCTGCCGGTACCGGCAACCCCTTCTTCACCACCGACTCCGCCGCCTGTCTGCGTGGCATCGAGATCGAAGCCGACGTCGTGCTCAAGGCCACCAAGGTCGATGGTGTCTATAACGATGATCCGGTTAAGAATCCTGACGCCGTGATGTATCATGAGCTGAGCTATGACGAGGTGCTCAATCAGGAGCTCAAGGTCATGGATCTCGCCGCCTTCACCCTGGCGCGCGATCACGACCTGCCGATCCGCGTGTTCAACATGAACAAGCCTGGCGCTCTGCGTCGCGTGGTCATGGGCGAGCCGGAAGGCACCCTGATCCACCACCTCGGCAAATAAGCCTGTTCGGGTCGAGTGCCCACGAATTACAAGGAAAACCACCGTGATCAACGAGATTAAGAACGACGCCAAGGAGCGCATGCAGAAGAGTGTGGACGCGCTCAAGTCCCAGATGTCCAAGGTTCGTACCGGTCGTGCCCATCCGAGCCTGCTCGATGGCATCCAGGTCGAATACTATGGCTCCGCGACTCCGCTCAAGCAGCTGGCCAACGTGGTTGCGGAAGACTCCCGTACCCTGGCGCTGACCGTGTTCGATCGCACCATGATCCAGGCCGTCGAGAAGGCGATCATGAGCTCCGATCTGGGCCTGAACCCGGCCACCGCCGGTACCACCATGCGTATCCCCCTGCCGCCGCTCACCGAAGAGCGTCGTCGTGACCTGACCAAAGTGGTGCGTGCCGAAGCCGAAAACGCCCGTGTGGCCGTGCGTAACATCCGTCGTGATGCCAACGCCGATCTCAAGGCCCTGCTCAAGGACAAAGAGATCTCCGAGGACGACGACCGTCGCGCCCAGGATGATATCCAGAAGCTGACCGATACCTTCGTCAAGCTGGTGGATGAAGCCCTGGCCGCGAAGGAGAAGGAGCTGATGGAAATCTAAGGCTCCGAAAGGTATATTACGAGCGCCGTGCAGTACCCCTGTACGGCGCTTTTCTGTTTGTGGGAGATATGAATGTCGCTTTCGGCTGCAGTCGGTGAGACTGCCAACCAGAGTCTGCCCCGCCATGTGGCCATCATCATGGATGGTAATGGTCGTTGGGCCCAGAGCCGCGGCAAGATCCGTGTGCATGGGCACAAGGCCGGGGTCAAGTCGGTGCGCGACGCTGTTTCGTTTGCTGCCCGAGCCGGTATGCAGGCTCTCACTCTCTTCGCCTTCTCCAGTGAGAACTGGCGCCGCCCCGAAGGGGAGGTGAATGCCCTGATGGAGCTCTTCATGCTGGTATTGGGGCGTGAGGTGGAGACGCTGCATCAAAATGGCATCCGTTTGAGGGTCATCGGCGACACTCGCCGCTTCAGCGATCGCCTGCGCGACAAAATAGCCAGGGCCGAGGCGCTGACTGCCAACAACCGGGGACTGACCCTCAATATCGCGGCCAACTACGGCGGCCAGTGGGACATTGTCCAGGCAGCCCGCCGCATGGCCGAAGAGGTGGCCGCCGGTCATCTGGCGTGTGACCAGATCACCGAGGCCACGTTTGCCGATTTTGTCTGTATGGCCGACCTGCCGCCGGTGGATCTCCTGATCCGTACCGGGGGCGACCACCGTATCAGCAACTTTGTGCTCTGGCAGATGGCCTACGCCGAGCTCTATTTTACCCCCGTCCTGTGGCCCGATTTCGACGAGCAACAGTTTAGCGAGGCCATCGCCTCCTTCGTCAGCCGTGAGCGCCGTTTTGGCTGTACCGGCGAGCAGATCCGCGCCCTCATCGCCGACCGCCAGACCGGTTGAGCGTTTCCCCGAGAGAGGAACTCTTTTGCTAAAACAACGAATTATTACCGCACTCCTGCTGATCCCCCTGGTTTTCGGGGCGCTCTTCTTTCTTCCTATCAAATGGTTTGCCCTGCTGCTCGCCGGTGTCTTCGTGCTGGCCAGTCAGGAGTGGGGGGCCTTTGTCGATGCCCGTTTGCGTCACCCTGTCTCCCTCGTACTCTGCGTGCTGCTCGGACTGACCCTGATGTGGCAGCCGGTGGATCGGCTCTGGTCGCCGGAGCTGGCGGCCCTGCCTAATGGCACCCTCTATCTGGCGGCCTCGTGGTGGATGCTGGCCCTGCTACTGGTGCTGCGCTATCCCGCATCCGCCGCCCTGTGGCGCCACTCCCGCTGGCTCAAGACCCTGTTTGGTGCCGCTACCCTGATCCCCTTCTTTTGGGCTCTATTGGCTCTGCGTAGCGTCAACATCTGGCACGACAGTACGACCGGTGCCTGGCTGCTGCTGTTTGTGATGGCCCTGGTGTGGGCCGCCGACTCGGGCGCCTACTTCTGCGGCCGTGCCTTTGGCAAACGCAAGCTGGCCCCCGCGGTCAGCCCTGGCAAGACCATCGAGGGGATGCTGGGAGGGCTGCTGGCCGCGGCCCTGCTGGCCGGCGTTGTCACCTGGTTGCAGGGGGCCGATGCCCACCGCACCCTGGTGGTGCTGGCCTGCGCCCTGCTGGCGGTGCTCGCCTCTGTGCTGGGGGATCTCAGCGAGAGCATGTTCAAGCGTGAGGCGGGGCTCAAGGACTCCGGCTCCCTGCTGCCGGGGCACGGAGGCGTGCTCGATCGCATCGACAGCCTGACCGCAGCCCTGCCGGTCTTTTTGCTCAGCTACCTGCTGCTTTCCTAGGAGCCTGCATGGAAAACCTGGTGATTCTGGGGGCCTCCGGCTCCATCGGTCAGAGCACCCTCAAGGTGGTCCGCCAGCACCGAGCACGTTGGCAGATCCTGGCGCTCACCGCGGCGCGCAGCGTCGATGCCATGGTGCGCGACTGTCTGGAGTTTACTCCCCGCTTTGCGGTCATGGTCGATGAGCTGGCCGCCGGCGAGTTGGCCGGGCGTCTGCGCGCCCACGGCTGTGAGACCCGGGTGCTTGCCGGTGAGCAGGCCCTCTGTGAGGTGGCCGCTCACCCGGATGCCGACAGTGTGATGGCGGCCATCGTCGGAGCCGCCGGCCTGCCTTCCACCATGGCGGCGGTGCGCGCCGGCAAGCGGGTGCTGCTGGCCAACAAGGAGTCCCTGGTGATGTCGGGCGCCCTGTTTATGGAGGCGGTGCATCAGCATGGGGCCACCCTGTTGCCCATCGACAGTGAACACAACGCCATCTTCCAGAGCCTCCCTCTCGAGGTGCAGCAAAATCTGGGCTTTTGCGATCTCGCCGGCGCCGGGGTGAGCAAGATCTTGCTGACCGGCTCCGGCGGGCCGTTTCGCTACCGCGAGGTAGATAGCCTGCACGGGGTCACTCCCGAGGAGGCGATCGCCCACCCCAACTGGTCCATGGGGCCCAAGATCTCGGTCGATTCGGCCACCATGATGAACAAGGGGCTCGAATATATCGAGGCGCGCTGGCTCTTCAATGCCGCCCCCGAACAGATCCAGGTGATCATCCATCCCCAGTCGGTGATCCACTCCATGGTGCAGTACAAAGACGGTTCCGTACTGGCCCAACTCGGCAACCCGGACATGTGTACCCCCATCGCCCACGCCCTGGCCTATCCGGCCCGGGTGAGCTCGGGTGTGGAACCTCTGGACTTTTTCAGTGTCGGAGAGTTCAGTTTCCTGCGCCCCGATGCGGCGCGTTACCCCTGCTTGCGGCTCGCCATCGAGGCGTGTGCGGCCGGGCAGGCGGCGACCACGGCGCTCAATGCCGCCAACGAGGTGGCGGTGGAGGCCTTCTTGCAGGGACGGCTCGGCTTTATGGCCATCGCCGGCCTGGCTGAGCGGGCCTGCGAGCGCTTCGGCGGGGCGGCGGTAGGATCACTCGATGACCTGATGGCGCTCGATACCCAGGTGCGTCATCAGACACGGCAATGGCTGGAGGTGTAATGGGGTCTGTGCTTTGGAATATTGCGGCCTTTGTGGTTGCGCTGGGCATCCTGGTGGCGGTGCACGAGTTTGGTCACTTCTGGGTGGCCCGTCGCTGTGGTGTGCGGGTCGAGCGCTTCTCCATCGGTTTTGGGCGCGCCCTGTGGCGTCGCCTCGGCAAGGACGGCACCGAATATGTGGTGGCCATGATCCCGCTCGGTGGCTATGTGAAGATGCTCGACGGCCGGGTCGACGAGCTCAAGCCCGGTGACGAGCAGTACGCCTTCAACCACAAGCCGGTGTGGGCTCGCATGGCCATCGTCGCCGCCGGCCCCTTCGCCAACTTCCTGTTTGCCCTGTTTGCCTTCTGGCTGATGTTTATGATCGGGGTGCCCGCGGTCAAGCCGGTGGTGGGGGAGGTGCGTCCCGCCTCCATCGCCGCCGAGGCCCGTCTCGAGCCCGGCATGGAGATCGTCGGGGTCAATGGGGAAGATGCCCGCGACTGGGAGTCGGTCACCTATGCCCTCATCGAGCAGATCGGCGAGCCCAAGCTGACCCTCTCGCTGCAACAGAAGGGGACCGACTATGCGGTGACCCGTGAGCTCAACCTCGAGGGGTGGCGCTTTGACCCGGACCAGGAGTCACCGGTTACCAGCCTGGGGATAGTCCCGCTGGGTGCCCAGGTATTGCCCGAAGTGGCCACCGTGGTGGCCCAGGGCGCCGCCGAGCGGGCGGGTCTGCGGGTCGGGGATCAACTGCTGGCCCTGGACGGTCAGCCGGTGACCGAGTGGCAGGGGTTTGCCGAGGCGGTACGCAAGGCCCCGGGTCACCCCCTCTCGCTTGAGGTGAGTCGCAATGGTGAGCCGCTCTCCTTGACCCTGGTGCCCGATACCCGCAAGGTAAACGGCGTCGACACGGGTTATGTGGGGATCGCTCCCAAGGTGGTTCCATTACCGGATGAGTACCGTATTCTGCTACAGTATGGCCCTCTGCAGTCCCTGTGGCATGGCCTGCTCAAGACCTGGGACCTCATCGGCCTTACCTTCAACATGCTGGGTAAGTTGATCGGCGGTATCGTATCCCTCGACAATCTGAGCGGCCCCATCTCCATCGCCAAGGGGGCCGGCAGCAGTGCCGACTATGGTCTGGTCTATTTCCTGGGCTTCCTGGCCCTCATCAGTGTCAACCTGGGGATCATCAACCTGTTCCCCTTGCCGGTGCTCGATGGGGGACACCTGCTCTACTTCCTCATCGAGGCGGTGCGTGGACGTCCCGTCTCGGAGCGGGTGCAGGAGATTGGTTTCAAGATCGGTGCCGCCATCCTGGTGGCGCTGATGGGAATTGCGCTGTTTAACGACTTCGCCCGCCTTTAAGCTGCGGGTATCAACAAGGACACATAAGAACAAAATGGCCGTGAAAAATGCTTTGGTCTTGAGCTGCCTGCTGGGGGCTTCCCTGGCGGCCCATGCAGCTCCCGCCTCCTTCACCGTTCAGGATATCCAGGTTGAGGGTCTGCAGCGTGTCACTCTGGGTGCCGCCCTGCTCAACTTGCCGATCCGGGTCGGCGATCAGGTCGATAGCCTGGCCCTGGCTGCGGCCATCAAGAAGCTCTATGCCACCGGCAACTTCGAGGACGTCAAACTCTATCGCGATGGCGCCGTCATCATGGTCGAGGTGAAGGAGCGTCCCACCATCGCCAGCATCGAGTTCTCCGGCAACAAAGATATCAAGGAGGAGCAGCTCAACCAGACGCTGGAATCCTCCGGCATCCGGGTCGGCGAGCCGCTCGACCGCACCATGCTGAGCTCCCTCGAGAAGGGGCTGGAAGACTTCTACTACGGGGTCGGCAAGTACTCCGCCAAGGTCAAGGCCATCGTCACCCCGCTGCCGCGCAACCGGGTCGACCTCAAGCTCACCTTCGTGGAGGGCCAGGCCGCCAAGATCCAGCAGATCAACATCGTCGGCAACCAGGTCTTCCCGGAAGAGAAGTTGATCGCCCAGCTCTCCCTGCGTGACGAAGTGCCCTGGTGGAACTTCACCGGTGACCAGCGCTATCAGAAGCAGAAGCTGGCCGGCGATATCGAGACCCTGCGCTCTTACTACATGGATCGCGGCTATATCCGCTTCCAGCAGGACTCCACCCAGGTCTCCATGACCCCGGACAAGAAGGGCGTCTACGTCACCCTCAACATCAAGGAGGGGGCCCAGTACAAGGTCTCCGGCGTGCAGCTCAAGGGTAACCTCATCGATCGCGGTGGCGAGATGAAGGGGCTCATCCCCATCGAGGCGGGCAGCGTCTACTCCGCCAGCCAGGTGACCCACACCGAGGAGGTACTCTCCAAGTTCCTGGGTCGCTACGGTTACGCCTATCCCAAGGTGGCCACCTTCCCCCAGATCAATGACGAGACCAAAGAGGTCGAGCTCATCGTCAACGTGGAGCCGGGCCCGCGCGTCTATGTGCGCAACATCAACTTCACCGGTAACGTGACCACCAAGGACGAAGTACTGCGCCGCGAGATGCGTCAGATGGAGGGCACCTGGCTCTCGTCCGACAACGTCGAGCAGTCCAAGACCCGTCTCAACCGTCTCGGCTACTTCGAGAGCGCCGAGGTGGAGACCAAGCGGGTGCCGGGCAGCGACGACCAGGTTGACCTCGACTTCAAGGTCAAGGAGCAGCCGGCCGGCTCCATCAACGCGGGTATCGGTTACGGTACCGAATCGGGCCTGAGTCTGCAGGCGGGCCTGACCCAGGACAACTTCCTCGGCACCGGCAAGCGGGTGGGGATCAACGCCAGCACCAACGACTACTCCAAGAGTGTCGATCTGAGCTATTCCGACCCCTACTTCACCGTCGATGGCGTGAGCCTGGGTGGCCGTCTCTACTACAACCAGTTCCGTGCGGCCGATGCGGACATCGTCGACTACGAGAACGAGACCATAGGTTTCCGTCTCTCCAGCGGTTTCCCGGTCAACGAGGAGAACCGTCTGGACTTCAGTACCGGTGTCGAGAGCACCAGGCTGAGCCGTCCGAGCTTCAACGAGGCCAACTATCAGCAGTGTGTGAAGGATAACGACGGGGATCCCAACGGCTGGTGCTGGAACGAGTTCAACGACAACCGCCAGTCGGTGCAGATGGATCAGTTCTGGGATCAATACTCCACCGACGGCCAGAACCTCGACTTCCTGACCGTGGATCTCACCGCCGGTTGGACCCGCTCCACCCTCAACAAGGGGATGTTCCCGACCTCGGGTAACCGTCAGCGCTTCAACGCCAAGGTGACCGTCCCGGGGATGGATCTGCAGTACTACAAGCTCTCCTTCGACGATGCCCACTACTTCCCCATCGATGCGGATCACAAGTGGGTGGTGATCGGCAAGGCACGCCTCTCCTACGGTGACGGCTACGGCACCACGGATCAGGGCAAGGATCAGGTGCTCCCCTTCTTCGAGCACTACTATGCCGGCGGCTTCGATACCATTCGTGGCTTCAAGAGCAACTCGGTCGGTCCCAAGGCGATCTACAAGACCTACAACAAGCCCTCTACGGCCGGCGGTACCCCCACCTTCACCGGCAAGTATGAAGGCTCCGATACCTCGGTCGGTGGTAACGCCCTGGCGGTGGCCTCCTTCGAGCTGGTCTTCCCGACCCCGTTTGTCTCCGAGACCTATGCGCCTCAGATCCGCACCACCGCCTTTATCGATGCGGGCAGCGTCTGGGATACCGACTTTAACAACAGCCTCTACCCCTGTGGTGAGGGCCTTGACTGCAACTACGCCACCCAGGACTATTCCGACCCGGCGAACGTACGCGTCTCGGCCGGTGTCTCCCTGCAGTGGCTCTCGCCCATGGGCCCGCTGGTCTTCTCGCTGGCCAAGCCCATCAAGAAATATGAAGGGGACAGAACCGAAGTCTTCTCCTTCAACATCGGCCGTACCTTCTAATCGGGTGAAGGCCTCAGGGGCGCCTTCGGGCGCCTCGATAACAAGGCGACGGGTTCGTCGCAGCACGTGGTTTGACAGTTCACCCTGTACACAGGGAATGAGGAGTTAGTGTGAATAAAGTACTGAAGACGGCCGGTCTGACCCTGGCCATGATGACCCTGGGAATGGGTAGCGCCATGGCCGACACCAAGATCGGTGTCGTCGACATGGAGCAGGTGTTCCAGCGTCTTCCCCAGCGCGAGCAGGTGACTGCCCAGCTCAAGCGCGAGTTCGAACCCCGTGTTCGCGAGCTGCAAAAGCTTGAGGAAGAGGGTCAGAAACTGGTCGAGAAGTTCAAGAAGGACGAAGCCTTCATGAGCAAGGATCAGAAGAAGCAGAACCAGGAGAAACTGGCCAAGCTGCAGATGGAGTTCAACCAGAAGCGTCAGGCTTTCGAGCAGGAGAACGGCCGTCGCCAGGGCGAAGAGCGCGCCAAGATCCTCAAAGACGTCAAGGCGGCCATCGACCAGGTTGCCCGTGACGGCGGTTACGATCTGATCCTGGAGAACAACGCGACGCCCTACTCCTCCAGCAAGCTGGACATCACCTCCCAGGTTATCTCCAAGGCAAGCAAGTAAGAGCATCTGATTAATGGCATTCACTCTCGCACAACTGGCCCAGCGTCTGGGTGCCCAGGTCCACGGAGACGGTGACCTGGAGATTCGCAAGGTAGCGACCCTGGAAAAGGCGGGGGAGGGAGAGATCTCCTTCCTCTCCAACAAGAAGTACCGTCAATACCTGGAGCAGACCAAGGCGGCTGCGGTGCTGATCACCGAGGCCGACGTGCCGTTCTGCCCGACCAATGCGCTGGTGCTCAAAGACCCCTACGTCGGCTTCGCCCGGGTGGCCCAGTTGTTGGACACCACGCCGCAGCCGGCCACGGACATACATCCGAGCGCGGTCATTGCCGCAGACGCTCAGTTGGGCGAGAGGGTTGCCATCGGTGCCAATGCGGTCATCGAATCCGGCGTCGTGCTGGGTGACGATGTGCGCATTGGCCCGGGTTGTTTCGTCGGCAAGAACACCAGGTTGGGTGATCGCTCCCGTCTGTGGGCCAACGTCACCCTCTACCACAATGTGACCATGGGCAGCGACTGCCTGGTCCAATCGGGCACCGTCATCGGTGCCGACGGCTTTGGCTATGCCAACGAGCGTGGCGAGTGGATCAAGATCCCCCAGCTCGGCGGCGTGACTATCGGCAACCGGGTCGAGATCGGCGCCTGCACCACCATCGACCGGGGGGCACTGGAAGATACCCGCATCGCCGACAACGTCATCATCGACAACCAGTGCCAGATCGCCCACAACGTGGAGATCGGCTACGGTACCGCCGTGGCGGGCTCGACCGTGATGGCCGGTAGTCTCAAGGTCGGTAAATACTGTATCATTGGCGGCGCTTCCGTCTTTAACGGGCATATGGAGATCTGCGACCAGGCCACCGTCACCGGTATGGCCATGGTGATGCGCCCCATTACCGAGCCCGGTGTCTACTCCTCCGGCATCCCCCTGCAGACCAATAAAGAGTGGCGCAAGACCGCCGCCCGGGTGATGCGCATCGAGGAGATGCACAAGCGGTTAAGCAGGCTTGAGAAGAAGCTAAGCGACGACGAACAGTAAAACGATAGGGTTATTCCTTTGACACAAGAAGCTAAACGCCTGGATATCCAGGAGATCATGGGGCTGCTGCCGCACCGTTATCCGTTTCTGATGGTGGACCGGGTGGAAGATTACGAGATCACCGAGGAGCGCAAGACCCTGCGCGCCATCAAGAACATCTCGTTCAACGAACCCATCTTCCAGGGCCACTTTCCGGCCAAGCCGGTCTTCCCGGGTGTGTTGATCCTCGAAGCCATGGCCCAGGCCACCGGCATCCTGGCCTTCACCATGGTGGGCAAGCCCTCTCCGAACGAACTCTACTACTTCGCCTCTATCGACAACGCCCGCTTCAAGCGCCCGGTCGGCCCCGGTGATCAACTGGTGCTGGACGTGGAGTTCCTGAAGGAGCGTCGCGGTATTGCCAAGTTCACCGGCGTCGCCACCGTCGACGGTGAAGTGGTCTGTACTGCCGAGTTGATGTGCGCCAAACGCGAGATTTAACAGTGACTGACCAGACTGCCATCATTCACGATACCGCCATCGTCCATGAGTCTGCCGTCATCGGGAAAGGGGTCGAGATCGGCCCCTTCTCCGTCATCGGTGCCGAGGTAACGATCGGTGACAACACCTGGGTAGGTTCCCACGTGGTGATCAAGGGGCCGACCAAGATTGGTGCCGGCAACAGGATCTTCCAGCACACCTCCATCGGTGAGGATTGCCAGGACAAGAAGTACGCCGGCGAGCGCACCTTCCTCGAGATTGGCGATAACAACGTCATTCGCGAGAACTGCACCTTCCACCGTGGCACCTCCCAGGACCAGAGCCTGACCAAGGTGGGCAGTGGTAACCTCTTCATGGTGAACGTTCACGTGGCCCATGACTGCGTCATCGGCGACAACTGCATCTTTGCCAACAACGCCACCCTGGCGGGCCATGTGCACATCGGTGACTTCGTGATCTTCGGTGGTCTCTCTGCCATTCACCAGTTTGGCCGCGTCGGCTCCCATGCCTTCGTCGGTGGTTGCGCCGCCCTCAACAAGGACGTGCCCCCCTACGTGATGGCCGCCGGCAACTACGCCAAGCCGTTCGGGGTCAACTCCGAGGGGCTGCGCCGCCGCGGTTTCAGCGGCGACGCCATCCTGGCGGTCAAGCGCGCCTACAAGGAGATCTACCGCTCCGGCAAGACCATCGAAGAGGTGGTGCCTGTGCTCGAGGAGATGGCCAAGGCCGAGCCGGCCGTCCAGCTCTATGTGGATTTCCTCAAGGGTAACGAGCGCGGGATCATCCGTGCCTGATCCCATCCGCATCGGTATCGTCGCCGGAGAGGTCTCCGGCGACATCCTCGCCGCCGGCCTGGTGCGCGAGATCAAGGAGCGTTACCCGGATGCCGTGTTCGAAGGCATCGCCGGACCGCGCATGCAGGCGCTCGGGGTCAAGGCTCTGTTCGAGATGGAAGAGTTGGCGGTGATGGGCATCAGCGAGGTGCTGGGTCGTCTGCCGCGTATCCTCTCGGTGCGTCGCCAACTGCTGCGCCACTTTATCGACAACCCGCCGGATCTCTTCGTCGGCGTCGATGCCCCCGATTTCAATATCGGCGTGGAGCTGAAACTGCGCCGCGCCGGTATCAAGACGGTTCACTACGTCAGCCCCTCCGTGTGGGCCTGGCGCCAGAACCGCATTCACAAGATCAAGGCAGCCACCGATCTGGTGCTCGCCTTCCTGCCGTTCGAGAAGGCCTTCTACGACCGCTTCGACGCCCCCTGTCGCTTCGTCGGCCACACCATGGCCGATGATATTCCCCTGGTGCCGGATCAGGCGGCGGTGCGCCGCACCCTCGGTATCGATGCCAACCGCCGTTGGCTGGCGGTACTGCCCGGCAGTCGCCAGGCGGAGGTGGGCTTCATGTCGCCGCTGTTTCTCGAGGCGTGCAAGCACCTGACGGTGCGTTACCCGGATCTCGGCTTCCTGGTGCCCCTGGTCAACGAGCGGCGCCGCGAGCAGTTTATGGCCATCAAGGCCGAGCTGGCGCCCAGCCTCGACATGGTGCTGCTCGACGGCCAGGGCCGCGAGGCGATGATCGCCGCCGATGTGGTGATGCTCGCCTCCGGCACCGCCTCGCTTGAGGCCATGCTGGTGAAAAAGCCCATGGTGGTGGGCTACAAGCTCAAGCCCTTCAGCTATTGGCTGGCCCAGCGGCTGGTGAAGACCGAGTTCGTCTCCCTGCCCAATCTGCTGGCGGGGCGTATGCTGGTGCCCGAGCTGATCCAGCACGAGTGCACTCCCGAGAATCTGGTGGAGGCGGTCAGCAACTATTTCGAGCACGACAACCGCGCGCTCATCAACACCTTCACCGAGTTGCACCAGCTGATCCGCTGCAACGCCGATCACCAGGCCGCCGAGGCGGTGCTGGGGCTCATCGGCCGATAACGTTCGGCGCAGCCTGACTGCGCCCTCTCTTCAAGGTAATACCATGACCATCGAGATCCCGAGCAACCTGATCGTCGCCGGCGTGGACGAAGTGGGTCGCGGCCCCCTGGTGGGGGACGTGGTCACCGCGGCGGTGATCCTCGACCCGAGCCGCCCCATCGCCGGCCTCAACGACTCCAAGAAGCTCTCCGAGAAGAAGCGCCTGTCCCTGTTTGACGAGATCAGGGAGAAGGCGCTCGCCTTCGCCATCGGCCGCGCCACCCCCGACGAGATCGATGAGCTCAATATCCTGCACGCCACCATGCTGGCCATGCAGCGGGCCGTGGCCGGGCTCGGTGTCACTCCCGAGTTGGTCTTTATCGACGGCAACCGCTGCCCTGACTTACCGATGGAAGCGCGCGCCGTGGTCAAGGGAGATAGCCTGGTGCCCGCCATCAGCGCCGCCTCTATCCTGGCCAAGGTGACCCGGGACGCCGAGATGAGCGAGCTTGATGCCCGCCATCCGGAATATGGCTTCGCCCGTCACAAGGGCTATCCGACCGCTGAGCATCTGGCCATATTGGCCAGTCGCGGCCCCCTGCCCGAGTATCGCAAGAGCTTCAAGCCGGTACGCCGGGCCCTGGGGTTGGAAGAGTAAGGAGAGAGCATGGCTGAACCCCGTTTCGTACACCTGCGCGTCCACTCCGATTTCTCCATGGTGGACGGCCTGCAGAAGATTGGGCCCATCGTCTCGGCCGCCGCCGCCGACAACATGGCCGCCCTGGCCCTGACCGACCAGATGAACATGTGCGGTCTGGTGCGCTTCTATGGCTCGGCCCACGGCAAGGGGCTCAAGCCCCTGGTCGGCGCCGACTTCTGGGTCCAGAGCAGCGAGCTTGGCGACGAGCAGTTTCGTCTCACCCTGCTGGCCATGGACAACGACGGCTACCAGAACATCACCCTGCTCATCTCGCGCGGTTACCTGCGCGGTCACGTGCAGGGGCGCCCGGTCATCGACAAGGCGTGGCTGAGCGAGCACGCCAAGGGGGTGATCGTCCTCTCCGGCGCCCGCGAGGGGGACGTGGGCAAGTTCCTGCTCAAGGGCAACCGCCTGATGACCGAGCGTTGCCTTGCCTTCTATCAGGAGCACTTTCCCGACGCCTACTACCTCGAGCTGATGCGCACCGAGCGCAGTGACGAGGAGGTGTACCTCCACATGGCGGTGAATCTCGCGACCGAGTTCGACCTGCCGGTGGTGGCCACCAACGAGGTGGTGTTTCTCAGCGAAGAGGACTTCGACGCCCACGAGATTCGGGTCGCCATCCACGACGGTTACACCCTGGACGACAAGCGTCGCCCGCGCCGCTATAGCAAGCAGCAGTATTTCAAGAGCCAGGCGCAGATGCTGGAGCTGTTTGCCGACATTCCCGAGGCCATCGAGAACACGGTGGAGATCGCCAAGCGCTGCAACGTCACCGTGCGCCTCGGTGAGTACTTCCTGCCCAACTTCCCGACCGGGGAGATGAGCACCGAAGACTTTTTGGTGATGAAATCCCAAGAGGGCCTCGAGGAGCGTCTCGAGTTCCTCTTTCCCGATCCGGCAGAGCGTGCCCGGCGCCGCCCCGAGTACGACGATCGCCTCGACATCGAGCTCAAGGTGATCAACCAGATGGGCTTCCCGGGTTACTTCCTCATCGTGATGGAGTTTATCCAGTGGTCCAAGGATAACGGCATCCCGGTGGGGCCGGGCCGGGGCTCGGGGGCCGGTTCGCTCGTGGCCTACGCCCTCAAGATCACCGATCTGGATCCGCTCGAATTCGATCTGCTGTTCGAGCGTTTCCTGAACCCCGAGCGGGTCTCCATGCCCGACTTCGACGTCGACTTCTGTATGGACAGGCGCGATCAGGTGATCGAGCACGTGGCCGACATGTACGGCCGCGATGCGGTCTCCCAGATCATCACCTTCGGCAGCATGGCGGCCAAGGCGGTGGTGCGCGACGTCGGTCGGGTGCTGGGTCACCCCTATGGCTTCGTGGATCGCATCTCGAAGCTCATTCCACCCGATCCTGGCATGACGCTCGCCAAGGCGTTCGAGGCCGAGCCCAAGCTGCCCGAGCTCTACGAGCAGGACGAGGAGGTCAAGGACCTCATCGACATGGCGCGCCGCCTGGAAGGGGTGGTGCGTAACGCCGGCAAGCACGCCGGTGGTGTGGTGATCGCCCCCACCAAGATCACCGACTTCGCGCCGCTCTATTGCGACGATGAGGGGCATCACCCGGTCACCCAGTTCGACAAGAACGACGTGGAGTACGCGGGCCTGGTGAAGTTTGACTTCCTGGGGCTGCGCACGCTGACCATCATCGACTGGGCGCTCGGCATGATAAACCCGCGTCTTGCCAAAGAGGGCAAGCCACCGGTCGACATCGCCGCTATTCCGCTCGACGACGCCCCGTCGTTCGCCATGCTCAAGCGCTTCGAGACCACGGCCGTGTTCCAGCTCGAATCGCGCGGCATGAAGGATCTCATCAAGCGGCTGCAGCCCGACTGCTTCGAAGACATGATCGCCCTGGTGGCCCTGTTCCGTCCGGGCCCACTTCAGTCGGGCATGGTGGACAACTTCATCGACCGCAAGCACGGCAATGAGGCCATCTCCTATCCGGACGAGAAGTGGCAGCACGAGAGCCTCAAGCCGATCCTCGAGCCTACCTACGGCATCATCCTCTACCAGGAGCAGGTGATGCAGATCGCCCAGACCCTGGCGGGCTATACCCTCGGCGGCGCAGACATGCTGCGCCGGGCCATGGGTAAGAAAAAGCCCGAGGAGATGGCCAAGCAGCGGGCCGGCTTCGAGGAGGGGGCGGTCAAGAACGGGGTCGATGGCGAGCTGGCCATGAAGATCTTCGATCTGGTGGAGAAGTTTGCGGGCTATGGCTTTAACAAGTCCCACTCCGCCGCCTATGCCCTGGTCTCCTATCAGACCCTCTGGCTCAAGGCCCACTTCCCGGCCGAGTTCATGGCGGCGGTGATGACCGCCGATATGGACAACACCGACAAGATAGTGACCCTGGTGGACGAGTGTCAGCGCATGGGGCTCACCGTGATACCGCCCGATGTGAACACCGGCCGCTACCGCTTCAGCGTCAACGAGGATGGTCACATCGTCTATGGCATCGGTGCGGTGAAGGGGGTGGGGGAAGGGCCCATCGAGGCACTGCTCGAGGCCCGTGACAAGGATGGCCCGTTTCGGGATCTGTTCGACTTCTGTAACCGGGTCGACATCAAGAAGCTCAACAAGCGGGTGATGGAGAAGCTTATCTACTCCGGCGCCATGGACAGGCTCGGTCCCCACCGCGCCGCCCTGATGGCGACCCTGGAGGAGGCGATGCGCGCCGCCGACCAGCACGCCAAGGCGCAGGCGGTGGGGCAGGTCGACATGTTTGGCGTGCTCACCGAGGAGGTGGACGACGTCAAGAAGGCGTTCGCCAACGTGCCCCAGTGGCCCGACAAGGTGTGGCTGGAGGGGGAGCGCGAGACCCTCGGCCTCTATCTGACCGGTCACCCCATCAACCAGTACAGCGGCGAGCTGCGTCGTTACACCTCGGGGCGCCTGTGCGACCTGCACCCGACCGACCGGGACAAGGTGACCACGGCCGCGGGTCTGGTCATCGCCGCGCGTACCATCATCACCAAGCGGGGTAACCGCATGGGGGTGATGACCCTGGATGACAAGTCCGGTCGTCTCGACGTGACCCTCTTCAGTGAGGCGCTGGATCGCTACGAGGCGCTGCTGGAGAAAGACCGGATCCTGGTGGTATCGGGACAGGTCAGCTTTGATGACTTCTCCGGTGGCCTTAAAATGTCTGCCCGCGAAGTGCTGGGCATCGATGAGGCGCGCGAGCGATTTGCCCGTGCCATCCGCATCTTTATCGACGAAACGCGGATCGATGAACGTTTTTTCCAGCGTTTTACCGAGATTTTGGAGCCCGCCCGTGCCGGAGTCTGTCCGGTTCAGGTACACTACCGTCGCCCCGGAGCCCGGGGACGATTGACGCTCGGTACCGAGTGGCGGGTGACCCCCACCGATCAACTGATGGATGACCTGAGAGTCCTGCTGGGGCGGGACCGGGTGGAATTGGTTTTTGAATAGAGGTTCTAGGCCCTATGAGTCTTTTTCTGGATTTTGAACAGCCGATTGCCGAGCTGCAGGCGCAGATCGACGAACTCAAGCATGTCAGCGAGCACAACAACGCCGTTGATCTGAACGAGGAGATCCGTCGGCTGGAGAAGAAAAACGAAGAGCTGACCAAGAAGATCTTCTCGGATCTGGGCGCCTGGCAGGTCTCCCAGATGGCACGCCACCCCCAGCGTCCCTATACCCTCGACTACATCGAGCACATCTTCACCGAGTTCGATGAGCTGGCCGGCGATCGCGCCTTTGCCGATGACAAGGCCATCGTCGGCGGCATCGCCCGTCTCGACGGCGAGCCGGTCATGGTGATCGGCCACCAGAAGGGTCGTGAGACCAAGGAGAAGATCAAGCGCAACTTCGGCATGCCGCGCCCGGAGGGGTACCGCAAGGCCCTGCGCCTGATGAAGATGGCCGAGCGCTTCAAGATGCCGATCATCACCTTTATCGACACCCCGGGTGCCTATCCGGGGGTCGGTGCCGAGGAGCGCGGCCAGTCCGAGGCGATCGCCCGCAACCTCAAGGAGATGGCCGGTCTGACCGTCCCCGTGGTCTGCACCGTGATCGGTGAAGGTGGCTCGGGCGGCGCCCTGGCCATCGGCGTGGGCGACAGGGTCAACATGCTGCAGTACTCCACCTATTCGGTCATCTCGCCGGAAGGGTGTGCCTCGATCCTGTGGAAGAGCGCCGACAAGGCCTCGGTAGCGGCCGAGGTGATGGGGATCACCGCCCAGCGTCTGAAGGAGCTCAAGCTGGTCGACAACATCGTCGACGAGCCCCTGGGCGGCGCCCACCGCGACGTGGAGAAGATGGCGGCCAACCTCAAGGCCCGCATCAAGCAAGACCTCGATGCCCTGCGTCCCCTCGACGACGAGCAACTGCTCGAGCAGCGCTACCAGCGCCTGATGAGCTACGGTTACTGCTGATCGCTCATATGAAAGAAGCCCCCGCACTGCGGGGGCTTCTTTTTTTACGGGCCGGCGGGATGGAGTGTGCGAAGGGCGGGCCTGGCCTCACCCAGGCGCTGCCACTCCCGCCACAGCAGGAACAGGAGCGGCGCCGCCAGCAGGGCCACGGTCGTCGGCTGGGCCAGCAGCACCCCTTCGATGCCAAACAGCAGGGGCAGGCCGAGGATGAGGGGGATGAGCAGCAGCGTCTTGGTCACCGTCAGGGCCAGGGCAGGTCGGGGTCGGTCCATCGCCTGCAGCAGTACTATGCCCATCAGCTCGAGCCCCTCGAGGGGCATCCCCATCAGGTTGAGCCTGAGGCTGCTCACCGCCGCCGCGAGCACCAGAGGGTCCCCGTCACCGAGGAAGGCGAGGGCTACCTGCTGCGGGAAGAGGTGGATGAGGCCCCACATCACCAGGCCATAGGCGAGGGTGATGCGCAGGGCCAGCTTCATCAGGAAGCGCACCTCGTGGTGGCGTCCGGCGCCGACCGCCCGGCCGATAAGCGGCTGGATGCCGAAGGCGAGCCCCTGCAGGATCACCACGAACACCGCCTCCATGTAACCGGCTACCGTGTAACCGGCCACATCGCGCACCCCGCCGTAGGCGAGCAGCTGGCTGTTGTGCAGGTAGAGCAGCATCCCCACGTTGAGATCGGCCACCAGGGTCGGGGCACCGGCCAGCAGCAGGGGGGCGGTCGCGCCCCTGCCGGGCCGCAGATCGCGCAGGCGCAGCCTCAATCTGGCGTGGCGGCTGAAGAAGTAGCCGAGGCCGAGCAGGGTGATGATCGCCTCGGTCAGCAGGATGGCCTGGGCCGCTCCCACCAGTCCCAGATCCAGCCAGGCGACCAGCAGGGTATTGAAGCCGATATTGAGCAGGCCGCCGAGCATGGTCAGGCCCATGGCCAGCCGCGGTCGTCCGTCGTTGCGCAGCAGATAGGGCACCGCCAGGTTGGTACCCAGCAACAGGGCGCCGCCGCCGATCCAGGCCAGGTAGTCACGGGCGTGCGACCAGGCCGGGCTCTGGGGGGTGAGGTCGAGCAGCGTCAGCCACCGATCGAGGAAGGGGAGGATGGCCAGGGGCGCGAGCAGGCCGAGCAGGAGCAGCAGCCAGAGGCTGTTGACCAGACTCTGGCGCGCCTCACCCTCGCGGCGGGCACCCAGGTGCAGCGAGATGCGGGTGGCGGCGCCCATGGCCACCATGGCGGCGAGGCCGATGAGGGCCATGATGACGGGGTAGACCAGATTGATGGCGGCCAGCCCCTCGGCACCGACGAAGTGGCCGACGAAGATGCCGTCCACCAGGTAGTAGGAGGCCGGCACTATCATGGCGAGGATAGAGGGGAGGGCGTAGTGCCAGAAACGGCGGCTCAGGGCGCGATGACGCAGGGTAGACACGAAGGGCCTCTTTCGATAACAGGGAAGGCCACTACTCTAATTCATCAGTTTTTTATGATAATCCCGCTTTTTCTTGATGCATTTATGAGATTTGCTCATTTATTGTGGCGCGCCTTGAGCATATCGATGAGGCATCTGAGCCCGCGTCCCAGCTGGTGACGGCTGGGGTAGTAGAGCGAGAAGCCCTCGAAGGTGGGGCTCCAGGGCGCGAGCACGCTCACCAGCCGGCCGGCGGCCAGCTCGTTTTTCACCTCTTCCTCGGGGCAGTAGGCCAGCCCCAATCCGGCCAGAGCCGCCTGGATATAGAGGGTCGGCGTGCTGGTGGTGAGAGGGCCATCGACCTCCAGCTCCAGCAAGGTGCCCCCCTCCTCGAAGGCCCAGCGATAGTGATGGGTGGCGCTCAACCGGTAGCCAATGCAGGCATGTCGAGCCAGCTCGCGCGGGTGCTGCGGTGTGCCGCAGCGGGCCAGATAGTCGGGGGATCCCACCACCAGATAGCGTTGCGGGCGACTGTCCAGTGAGACCGCGACCAGCTCCTGGGGCATCATGTCTCCGTAGAAGAGGGCGGCGTCGAAACCGTCCTCGATAAGGCGGGGCATCAGCTCCTGCTCGACCACCTCGACTCGCATGCGCGGATAGCGGATCAGGTAATCGGCGAGCACAGGGGTGAGCAGCTCGTCGATGGCGGCGCGTGGGGCGCTGATCTTGAGGCGCCCGACCGGCTCGTCCGCGCCTTGCAGCAGGCTCTCGAGGGCCGAGGAGAGGGTATCCAGCGTCGGCAGCAACTGGCCGAGCAACTGGGCGCCGGTTTCGGTCGGTACCACGGCCCGGGTGCTGCGCTGCAGCAGGCGCACCCCGAGTCGCTGCTCCAGCCCCTTGAGGCTGTGGCTGATGGCGGAGGGAGAGACCCCGAGCTCGATGGCGGCGCGGCTGAAGCTGCGGTGGCGGGCGACGGCGGCAAAGACTGCCAGCTCGGCGAGATCCTGGCGTGTGATGGTCATGGGGATTCCGAATGGGGGTGAGGGCTCAGGGTACGACAGCCTGGCCCCGGTGTCAGCTGGCCCGCAGAGGGCCCGGAAAACCGTTTCAGATCAAACCAACTGCTGATTTATTAAAAAATGCTGTGTATTCCTCAATTTTTTGAATAAAGTTTTTCCATTGCCTAATCGTCGGCAATCCTGCACGGAAGCTCTGCTATCCATGGTGCCATTGGATTAAAACTCCAATGGGGTGCCGCAACGTCAGTTTATTCCCCTGTCATAATCAGGTTCCATTGAGTCGAGTCGCCATGGTTGAACCGGTTTACCGGATCCACGACTGGGTCCTCACCGTCGCTGAAAACAAGCTCTATCGCCAGGGGCGCGAGATGAACCTCGAGCCGCGTCTGGTCAACTTGCTGCGCTTCCTGGCGGACCATCCCGGTACCGTCTTCGGCCGCGACGAGTTGATCGAGACCGTGTGGGAGGGCGCCGTGGTGACCGATCAGGTGGTCACTCAATCCATCTTCGAGCTGCGCAAGATCCTCAAAGACGGGGATGGCGGGGCGCCCGACTTTATCGCCACAGTCCCCAAGCGGGGCTATAAGCTGGTGGCCCCGGTAGCGCGGATCGAGCAGGAGTCCCCCGAAGTGAGCCTGCCGGAGCCGGAAGAGCCCGAGCCACAGACCCCACCCCCCTTCCCGGCGGGCCCCCTGACCCGCGCCCTCACCACCCGGGCCCGTCAGGCTCACGATCAACGGGGGCGCTGGCGCCTGCTCAGCTTCGATCTCTTCGCCGTGGTGGTGCTGATCGCCCTGGTGAGCACCCTCACCTGGCAGCAATCCAAGCCCCATGTACAGGCGGTGCTGGATCCCGGACTGGTGATCTTTCGCCTGCACGGGGCCAGCGGCGACAGTCGGGATGATCGGCTGGCAGAGGGGATCACCCGGGGTCTGATGCGAGAGGTGGCGGCGGCCACCAACCTGAGGGTGCAGCTCGATCAGGCGGGTCTCGCCGGGGGCATACTGCCCGGGCGGGAGGTGAGCCTGCGCATCACCCGTCAACACGGGGGCTCCTACCTCGATATCGAGTACCGTAACCGGGGGGCCGGTCGGGTGGTGATGAGCCGCCAGTATCAGCTGGCCGATCACCGCATCGCCCAGACCCTGCAGACCAGTGGTCGGGATCTGCTCGATGCCCTCGGGCAGGGGGCGCATCCGGTCGGAGTGGGGTGGCCGAGCCAACAGGAGAGCATGCTGGCGCTGCTCGAGGCGAGCCACTACCTCAACAGCGATGCGCCGGCGCGGGTCTCCACAGGGATCGCCCTGCTGGACAAGGCCCTGGTCGCCGAGCCCGATCAACCCCTGCTGCTGGCGGAGCGCTATCTGGCCGGAGAGGTGCGCCTGGCACTGGTGGGGCACGAGGCCGGCGAGGAGGAGGGGGCCGAGCTCGATGAGCTGGCCCGCCGCCTGCAGCGGGTGGTCTCCCCCTCCCGGACCAGTGAACAACCGGCCCGGGTCTGGGAGGCGCTGGCCCTGCATGCCGTCCTGATCGGGGATCAGCAGGCCGCGGTCGATGACCTGGCGCGAGTGTCGAGCCTGGGTCGCAGCGCCCTCTTCTATATCCTCTCGGGCAAGTTGGCCGAGCTCAGGGGGGAAGCCGAGGCGGCGGGGGATGCCTATGCCCAGGCCTTCCTGATGGAGGCGAGCGAGCAGACCTACCTGCTCTGCCAGCATCTGGGCTTTACCAGCAATCTCGAGCTGCTCGCCCCCTACCTCTACCGCTCCATGACCCCGAGTGAAGTGACCCTCTTCTCTTCCCTGTGACGCCCGGCCCGGGCGTCATCTCTGTGCCTGCGCTTCCCCCTTGCGGTCATGCCGTGCGCCGGCCCTTCCCCGTTGTTCAAACAGGCCGTCGCGGCCTTTGCTCTTCGCCTGCGCGCCTTGCATCAAGCCCTGCTCCCGCCGGGCGCCAGCCCGGGGCCAAGCTCCCGATAACCCCGCCTCGCGGGGTGATAAAGGGAGCGGATGAGCAGCCGGTTTCCCATCAGGGTTTTATCAAGATGAGCCGGGTTTGTTAGGTAATGCCATTGTTTTAAAAGGGATTATTAGATAATGAATGGCCGCGGTCCCGCCTTGATAAAAGGGTGAGGCTAATGTTTTTATCCCTTACCCCATCCTGATGTTTTTAGACCTCTGTCTCCTTACTCTGGCCCCATCGCCGGACGCTTACCCCGTCCTGCTTCCCTGAGGCTTTTGGAGACATTTCCATGTCAGATACGAAGAAGATCGGTCTTATCGCCTGTACCGGCGTGGTGGCCGGTAACATGATGGGTAGCGGCATTGCCCTGCTGCCCAGCGCCCTGGCCACCATCGGCTCTATCTCTGTCTTTAGCTGGATCATCTGCCTGTTCGGTGCCATGGGGCTGGCCTTTGTGTTTGCTCGCCTGGCCACCAAGAACCCGCAGGAGGGCGGCCCCATCGCTTACGCCGGCGAGATCTCCCCGGTGTTCGGCTTCCAGACCGGTGTGCTCTACTACCACGCCAACTGGATCGGCAACCTGGCCATCGCCATCACCGGCGTCTCTTACCTGTCGGTCTTCTTCCCCGTGCTCAACAGCCCGATCCCGGCGGCCATCGCCACCATAGCCGCGGTCTGGATCTTCACCTTCGTCAACCTGCTCGGCGGCAGCTGGGTGAGCCGGCTCTGTACCCTGGGGCTGGTGCTGATCCTGCTGCCGGTGGTGGGGACCGCCCTGATCGGCTGGACCCATTTCGACATGAGCCTCTATAACCAGAACTGGAACACCTCCGGCAGCGGCGATCTGCAGGCCGTGGTGAGTGCCGTGCTGATCTGCCTCTGGTCCTTTGTCGGGGTCGAGTCGGCCGCCGTCTCCTCCGGCATGGTGAAAGATCCCAAGCGCACCGTGCCCCTGGCCACCATGCTCGGCACCGCCCTGGCCGGTATCGTCTACATCCTCTCCACCCAGGTAATCAGCGGCATGTTCCCGGCTGCCGACGTGGCCGCCTCCGGCGCCCCGTTTGCCATGGCCGCCAACGCCATCTTCGGTGACTGGGCCGCCCCCTTCGTCTCTGCCTTCACCGCCCTGGCCTGCTTCACCTCGCTCGGATCCTGGATGATGCTGGTGGGCGAGGCGGGCAAGCGCGCCGCCGCCGATGGCAACTTCCCGACCATCTATGGAGAGGTGGATAAAAACGGCGTGGCCAAGAAGGGTCTGGTGCTGGCTTCCCTCAAGATGACCGCCCTGATGGTGGTGCTGACCGCCTTTACCTCCCAGTCCGCCCACGCGGCCGATCTCTTCAACGTGCTGACCACGGACGCGGTGCTGCTGACCATGCTGCCCTACTTCTACTCCAGCATTAACCTGATCCGCTTCGAGGGGATGACCTCCCGCAGTGCCGGCGCCATGATCTTCTCCGGTGTGGCGTGCGTCTTCTGTCTCATCGCCCTGGTGGGCGCCAAAGGGGCCAACCTGACCGCCACCTTCGTGGTCTCCCTGGTCATCCTCATGTTCTACGCCAAGAAGCTCGGCCTGCGTCAGCATGCCGCCGCCGAGGCTTCCCTCTAACCCGATTATTCCCGTTCACGGCCGGCGCTCTCTCATCCTCGATACGCAGGGGAGCGCCCCCTTACACCTGGAGTTTTCCTATGAACATCATCGCTATCCTTAACCACCTGGGTGTCTTCTTCAAAGAGGAGCCTATCCATCAGCTGCAGGCTTCCCTCGAGGCCAAAGGTTTTCAGGTCGTCTACCCGGTCGATGCCCAGGATCTGCTGAAGCTGATCGAGAAGAACCCCCGCGTCGCCGGCGCCATCTTCGACTGGGACAAGTACTCCCTGGGTCTTTGCAAAGAGATCCACGATCGCAACGAAAAGCTGCCCATCTACGCCTTCGCCAACGATCAGTCCACCCTCGACATTCACCTGACCGATCTGCGCCTGAACGTGCACTTCTTCGAGTACCGTCTCGGCATGGCCGATGACATCGCCCTCAAGATTGGCCAGGCGACCCAGGAGTACATCGATACCCTGCTGCCCCCCTTCACCAAGGCGCTGTTCAAGTATGTGGAAGAGGGCAAGTACACCTTCTGTACCCCGGGTCACATGGGGGGGACCGCCTTCCAGATGAGCCCGGCCGGCAGCATCTTCTATGACTTCTACGGCCCCAACACCTTCAAGGCGGACGTCTCCATCTCCATGCCGGAGCTGGGCTCCCTGCTCGATCACTCGGGCCCGCACAAGGAGGCCGAGGAGTACATCGCCCGCACCTTCAATGCCGATCGCTCCTACATCGTCACCAACGGTACCTCCACCGCCAACAAGATCGTCGGCATGTTCTCGGCACCGGCCGGCAGTACCGTGCTGGTGGATCGCAACTGCCACAAGTCGCTCACCCATCTGATGATGATGAACGACGTGACCCCCATCTATTTCCGCCCGACCCGCAACGCCTACGGCATCCTCGGTGGCATCCCGCAAAGCGAGTTCCTGCCCGAGACCATTGCCGCCAAGGTGGCCGCAACCCCGGGGGCCAAGGCCCCGCGCTACGCCGTGGTGACCAACTCCACCTATGATGGCCTGCTCTATAACACCGGCTTCATCAAGCAGACCCTGGAGACCCCCTTCATCCACTTCGACAGTGCCTGGGTGCCCTACACCAACTTCAGCCCCATCTACGAGGGCAAGTGCGGCATGAGCGGCGACGCCATCCCAGGCAAGGTGGTCTATGAGACCCAGTCTACCCACAAGCTGCTGGCGGCCTTCTCCCAGGCCTCGATGATCCACATCAAGGGAGAGGTGGAAGAGGAGACCTTTAACGAGGCCTTCATGATGCACACCTCCACCTCGCCGCAATACGGCATCGTCGCCTCTACCGAGATCGCGGCGGCCATGATGCGTGGCAACACCGGCAAGCGCCTGATCAAGGACTCCATCGATCGCGCCATTGCCTTTCGCAAGGAGATCAAGCGTCTGCGCGAGCAGAGCGAAGGCTGGTTCTTCGACGTGTGGCAGCCCCGGGATATCGACAGCACCGAGTGCTGGAAGCTCGATCCCAAGGATGACTGGCACGGCTTCAAGAACATCGACGACGACCACATGTACCTGGATCCCATCAAGGTGACCCTGCTCACCCCGGGCATGGGACGTGATGGCCAGCTGCTGGAGAGTGGTATCCCGGCCTCCCTGGTCTCCAAGTTCCTCGACGAGCGCGGCATAGTGGTGGAGAAGACCGGCCCCTACAACCTGCTGTTCCTCTTCTCCATTGGTATCGATCAGTCCAAGGCGATGCAGCTGCTGCGTGCCCTGACCGAGTTCAAGCGTGCCTATGATCTCAACCTCACCATCAAGAAGATGCTGCCGGCCCTCTACAACGAGGCGCCCCACTTCTACGAGGGGATGCGCATCCAGGAGCTGGCCCAGGCGATCCACGAGCTGACCATCAAGTACCGCCTGCCGGAGCTGATGTTCAAGGCCTTCGACGTGCTGCCCGAGATGACCATGACCCCGCACGCGGCCTGGCAACAGGAGCTGGCCGGTAACGTGGTGGAGGTGCCTCTGCAGGAGATGGTGGGCCGCGTCAGCGCCAACATGATCCTGCCCTACCCGCCGGGAGTGCCTCTGGTGCTGCCGGGTGAGATGGTGACCGACCAATCCCGCCCCGTGCTGGACTTCCTCGAGATGCTCTGCGAGATTGGCGCCCACTACCCCGGTTTCGAGACCGATATCCACGGTCTCTACCGTCAGGCCGATGGCAGCTACACGGTGAAGGTGCTGCGCTAAGCATTGCGATAACAACGGGCAGGGAGGCCCGTTTTGTCGTCTTCAGAGGTGAACCCATGAAACGTATTCTCTCGGTCCAGTCCCACGTGGTGTTTGGCTGCGCCGGCAACAGCGCCGCCGTCTTCCCCATGCGCCGCATGGGGATGGAGGTGTGGCCGGTTAACACGGTGCAATTTTCCAACCACACCCAGTACCGCCAGGGGTGGCGCGGCATGGCCATGCCGGCCGGCCACATCGGCGAGCTGGTGGAGGGGATGGCCGGCATCGAGGTGCTGGGGCAGTGCGATGCGGTGCTGAGCGGTTATCTCGGCTCCGCCGCCCAGGGGGAAGAGATCTTGAGCGCCGTGGCGCGCATCAAGCAAAGCAACCCCGATGCCATCTACTTCTGCGATCCCGTGATGGGCCACCCGGAGAAGGGGTGCATCGTGGCCCCCGGGGTGAGCGAGTTTCTGACCCGCCAGGCCCTGCCGGTGGCCGACATCCTGGCCCCCAACCTGCTTGAGCTCGAGACCCTGACCGAGCGACGGATCGAGAGCCTGGAGCAGGCGATGGCCGCCTGCCGTGCCCTGATGGCCCAAGGGGTGAAGGCAGTACTGGTCAAGCACCTGGGGCGCGCCGGCATCAGGGCGGGACGCTTCGAGATGCTGCTGGCCTGCGAGCTGGGGTGCTTTCATATCGAGCGTCCCCTCTACGACTTCCCCCGGCAGCCGGTGGGGGTGGGGGACTTGCTCAGTGCCCTGATGCTGGCCAACCTGCTGGCCGGTCACGATCCCGTGGTGGCGTTCGAGCGCACCAATGCCTCGGTCGATGCGGTGCTCAGGGCCACCTGGGAGCGGGGGGCCTACGAGCTGCAACTGGTGGCCGCCCAGGAGGCTATCGCCACGCCGCCCCTCGGGGCGCGTGCCGAGCGAGTCGGCTGATACATCACCTCAACAATTGGAAGGGGGCTTCGCTGGAAGCCCCCTTTTTTATGGTTGCCCGGCAACAAGCCGGTAACAGGGGGCGAGCGGGGAGGCCGAAGTGACTCAAAAAATGTTTATGTTTTGTAGATAAGTGGAGATTTCTCTGTGATCTCGCGCCGTCAAAAACCGACTTTAATCAAACTTTGGTTGAAAACATCAAAAAAACACTGTGAATGGTAGGGCCGTTCCCCTAGAGTCACCCCTATGAGGTAGAGGTGATTAAGAAAGTGTTAATCCACCCCAAGACCCACATGGTACAGGCTCGTCGCACAGGAGCCGCTCACCCGCAGGGCACCATGGTGACCGAACAATAAACTTCAACAGGAATGACAGATGTCCGAGATGAATATTGCCGCCGAAGGCGTCGTAACCCAGCAGGCCGCCAAGGCCAGTGGCTGGCAGAAGGTAGATCTGGTCTGGATGCTGGGGCTCTATGGCACCGCCATCGGGGCCGGCGTGCTGTTTCTGCCGATCAACGCCGGTGTGGGTGGCCTCTGGCCCCTGGTGGCCATGCTGGTGCTGGCCCTGCCGCTCACCTTCTTCGCTCACCGTGGTCTGACCCGTTTCGTCCTCTCCGGCTCCACCCGTGACGGCGACATCACCGAGGTGGTGGAAGAGCACTTCGGCAAGGCGGCCGGCAAGCTCATCACCCTGCTCTACTTCTTCGCCATCTACCCGATCCTGCTGATGTACTCGGTGGCCATCACCAACACGGTCGAGAGCCTGATGGTGCACCAGCTGGGCATGACGGCGCCCCCGCGTGCCATCCTCTCCCTGGCCCTGATCCTCGGTCTGATGGCGATCGTTCGCCTGGGCGGCCAGGTGATCGTCAAGGCGATGAGCGTGCTGGTCTTCCCGTTTGTGCTGACCCTGATGGGCCTGGCCTTCTACCTGATCCCCCACTGGAACGGCGCCATCATCTCCGAGGCCCCGGCCCTGGGCGACGCCCTCAACGGCGACTTTATCAAGACCCTGTGGCTGGCCATTCCGGTCATGGTCTTCTCCTTCAACCACTCCCCGATCATCTCCTCCTTCGCGGTGGACAATAAGGGTCGTTACGGTGAAGGTGCCGAGCCCAAGTGCAGCAAGATCCTGCTGGGTGCCCACGTCATGATGGTGCTGACCGTGATGTTCTTCGTCTTCAGCTGCGTGCTGAGCCTCTCCCCGGCTGACCTGATGGCCGCCAAGGAGCAGAACATCTCCATCCTCTCCTACCTGGCCAACCACTTCGACAACCCGGTGATCGCCACCGTGGCTCCGCTGATCGCCCTGGTCGCCATCAGCAAGTCCTTCCTCGGTCACTACCTGGGCGCGCAAGAGGGCATGAACGGCCTGATGGCCAAGACCCTGCGCGAGAAGGGCAAGAATGTGGACGTCAAGCAACTCAACAAGGTGACCGCGGTCTTCATGATCCTGACCACCTGGGCCGTGGCCACCGTCAACCCGAGCATCCTCGGCATGATCGAAGATCTGGGTGGCCCCATCATCGCCATGCTGCTGTTCCTGATGCCCATGTACGCCATCGCCAAGATCCCGGCCATGCGCAAGTACGCCGGCAACCCGAGCAACCTCTTCGTGACCGCCATTGGCCTCATCGCCATGTCCGGCATCCTCTACAAGCTGATCTTCTGATCCAGCCTGTCTTAAGAAGCCGCCCCCCGGGGCGGCTTTTTGTTTTTCTGCCTGTTGTGGCGTGAGCCGAGCACCGAATCGTGAGACTCAATAGAGTTTTCACATTCCCCCCATGCTAGGGTGAGTTCCATTGTTTTCTTTCTTATCAAAAAGATGGAACAGCTAGACCGCGCCTTGAGACTGCACCAGCTGCTGCTGGATCACCGCCGCCCCGTCCCCCAATCCCTGATCCTCGAGCGACTCGAGTGTTCGACCAGCACCTTCAAGCGACTGCTGGAGCTGCTGCGGGATCGCTACCAGGCCCCCATCGTCTGGGACCGTGCCGCCCGGGGTTATCGCTACGACACCTTGGATGGCCGCTTCACCCTGCCCGGGGTCTGGCTCACCGAATCCGAGGCCTTCGCCCTGTTGATGGCCAACCGGCTGCTGCAAGAGGTGCAACCGGGTTTGCAACAACAGGGGCTGGCCCAGTTGCAGGCCCGCATCGGCGAGCTGCTTGGCCCCCAGTGGCAGAGCGAGGCCGATCGGCTGCGCGTCGAAAGCATTGGCCGCCAATACGTGGCCCCCGAGCTCTTTCTGCCCTTGGTGCAGGCCCTGTTTGCCCGGCGCCGGCTCCACTTTGTCTATCACACCGCCTCACACCGGAGCGAGGCGCGTCAGGTCTCGCCCCAGCGCCTGTGTTGGTATCGGGACAACTGGTACCTGATCGCCTGGTGCCATGGGCGAGCCGCATTACGCCTCTTTGCCTTGAGCCGCATCGAAGGCCCCGTTGCGCTCGATGAAACCGCCTGCGAACGAGACAGTGGCGAGCTCGACGCCCTGTTTGCCAGCGGCTACGGCATCTTCGCCGGCAACACCTTGCAGTGGGCCGAGCTGCGCTTTGACCCCTCCGCCGCCCCCTGGGTCAAGGATGTGCAGTGGCATCGGGATCAGACCCAGGTCATCGAGCCCGGCGGCCATATTCGTCTGCGCTTTCCCTATGCCGACCAGCGTGAGCTGGTGCGTGACCTGCTGCGCTTTAGCGGCGAGGTCGAGGTGCTCTCTCCCCCCGAGCTACGCCACGGCGTGATCGCCGCCATGACGGCGGGGTTAAAAAAACACGCATCCACCGCGTTACTGGGTCAGCCGGTGAGCGAGTGAGGGGGGAATAATGGGTAGCAAGAAGAGAGAGGAGCCGATATGGAAGAGCTGAAAGACCCCATCCTGTTTTCACGCCTCCATCCGCAGGCCACCATCCTCTGGGCTAAAAGCGGTGAAGATCAGGGTCACCCCTTACTGGCCCACATGCTGGATGTGGCTGCGGTAGCCGAGGCGATCCTCGAGCTCGAACCCGCCACGACCCATCAACATCTGGCCGCTCAATTTGGCCTGGCGGCTGAGACGGCCCCCCGCTGGCTGGCGACCCTTGCCGGGTTGCACGATGTGGGTAAGGCGATCCCGGGATTTCAGGCCAAATGGGAGCAGGGGCAGGCACTTGCCAAGTCGAAAGGATTGACCTTTGCCAGTACATCGCTGCGCAGTGATCGCCACGACTGGGCCTCGACCGCCATTTTGAAAAAATGGCTACCGGCGCACACTGGTGCCGACGTCATCTGGTGCACTCAGGTGGCTGAAGCAGTTGGGGCTCATCACGGTTACCCGTTGACCACAAAGGAGGTTGGGGATGGTTTGCCGCTGCGTGAAGATAAAGCATGGCAGCAAGCCCGGCAGGCATTGCTCGATGCCTACTGGAAGGTGCTGACCCCATCAGGAGTGATTACCGCTGACGAACTGGCGCTACCTGCCATCAACTGGCTGGCAGGGCTGACTTCTATCGCCGACTGGATCGGCTCCAACCTTGAGTGGTTTTCCCTCGGTATTCGTCACGACGATCTCAGACAACATTACCTCCATGCCAAGGCGCTGGCTCATCAGGCGCTGGCGACCATCGGCTGGCGTTCCTTTGCGCCCATGCTATCCGAGCCAGTGCCACTCGACAGGCAACTGGGCCAAATGTTGGCTGCCGATCAACCGGTCACGCCGAGAGCCTTGCAGCAACAGGGCGTTGCCCTGTTACAACAGAGCCAGGGGCCGGCTTTGCTGCTGGTGGAGGCACCCATGGGGGAGGGCAAGACCGAGCTCGCCTTTATGGCACACCTGCACTTGCAGCGTGCCAATGGCCATCGCGGCTTCTATCTGGCCTTGCCAACCCAGGCCACCGGCAATGCCCTGTTTGCCCGTGCTCGCCAGTTTATGGACGCTTTTGCTCACGGACCGGCGCCCGATCTGCAACTGATCCACGGTGGTGCCGCCCGTCAGGAGATGATGGCCGCGCTCAAGGATGTGTGGGGTGAGGATGGCAAGCAGAGTGAGGGGATCGAGGCCGCCCGCTGGTTCTCCCGTCGCAAGCGACCGCTGATCGCTCCCTATGGAGTGGGCACTATCGATCAGGCGCTCTTCTCTGTGCTGAACGTCAAACATCACTTCGTACGGCTCTGGGGGCTGGCCAATCGGGTAGTGGTGCTCGATGAGGTACATGCCTACGACACCTATACCGAAGGGCTGATTGAGGCGCTGCTGCGCTGGCTAAAAGGTCTGGGCTGCTCAGTCATCCTGATGAGTGCCACCCTGCCAACAAAGCGTCGTGATGGTTTGCTCAAGGCATGGCGGGTTGACCCTGCCGTGCTGCCAGAGCTTGCCTATCCGCGGCTGGTGCTTGCCGATGACAGGGGCCTCGACTGGGATGACCAGATAGAAAGCCGAATGATGGAGCCCGTCCGGTTGGCCGGATGCGGTACGACACCCGAGGAGTTGCTCTGCGTAGCACTTGAGGCCCTGACCCACGGGGGCTGTGGCGCCATCATCGTCAATACGGTCGAGCGGGCACAGCAGCTCTATAGCCTGCTCAAGGCCAAGGCACCGGAAGATCTCACCCTGCAGATCTTTCATGCCCGTTTCCCCGCCGATGAACGGGCACAGCGAGAAGCTGCCGTGCTCTCCACCTTTGGTAAAGAGGGGAAACGTCCGGCCCGGGCCCTGTTGGTGGCAACCCAAGTTGTCGAGCAATCGTTGGACATCGATTTTGACTTTTTAATCAGTGATCTCGCTCCGGTCGATCTGCTGCTGCAACGGGTGGGGCGGCTGCATCGCCATCAACGCCCAGCACGCCCCGGGCCCCATCGCCAGCCGGTGTTGACGGTGGCCGGACTCTTACCCGGTGAATTACCCGATTTGGCGACCACCCGTTGGCGCTTTGTCTACGATCCCTACCTGCTCGCCATGACCTGGGTGCGGCTCCTCGGCGAAACCAGCTTGCAACTGCCCCAGGATATCGATCGGCTGGTACAGGCCGTCTATGGCGACGGTGAGTTGCCCGATTCGGTGAGTGAGGCGCTACGCCAATATATCGAGGAATACAGCTACGCCACTTATCTGGCCGCAGAGCAACACCAGCGGCAGCTGGCCCGAAATATTGTTATCAGAGCCGATGCGGACCTTGGTACTTATTCGAACAAACCCAGAGGTTACGAAGAGGGGGAGGGCGCGGAGAAAGGCTTAATTAACTGCACCCGACTGGGCAAACCCAGTGTCACCGTGATCCCGCTCTTTGTCTCTGACAAGGGGGTGGCCTTGACCCCAGACGCTGAGCCCTTCGCGCTCGATGTACCGCTTTCAACTGAACTGGCCTGCCAGCTCTGTGCCCGCCAGCTCAGCCTATCCAATCAAGCCCTAGTTAAAGCCATCAAGCAGCAACCCGACGTGCAGGCTTTTGCCCAGAGCCCGCTGCTTCGCCACAGCTACCCGCTGTTGCTCGATAGCGACGGCAGGGCGCAACTGGATGGCAGGCTGGTGGTTCGGCTCGATGGGGAGTTGGGGCTTATCTACCGGAACAGGGAATAACCAAAGGAGTGACAATGACAATGCGTTTTAATCTGCTCGACGAGCCTTGGCTGCCGGTCAGGATGCCAAGCGGCGAGGTCAGGGAGCTGGGCCTGCTGGCCCTCTTTGAGCAGGCGCCGCAGATAGTGGCCCTGGCCGAGACGGCGCCACCCTCCTTAATGGCTCAATATCGCCTGCTGCTTGCCATCACCCATAGAGCCCTGAGTGCACACACGCCTAGCTGGGGTCAACGGGACTTGCGCCACTGGTTTAGCCATGGGCTGCCCACCGAGACCATCACCGCCTACCTGGAAAAGTGGCGCGATCGTTTCTGGCTGTTTCACCCCGAGCATCCCTTTATGCAGGTGGCGGCGTTGGCCACGGCGGGCGAGACTTGCGAGAAGTTCAAACCCTGGGCACAGATTGATCTGGCCTGCGTCAGCGGCAATGCGCCTGTGGTGTTTAACCACTCGGTGGACACAGCGCCTGACGCCATCTCGCCGGCTCACGCCATTCGAACCCTGCTCGGTTTTTTACAGTGCACGCCGGGTGGTCTGGTCAAGGTGTTTCGTGATGCCGACAAGGCGGGCCCGCTGGCAAATACGGCGGCCGTCTTGCCACTGGGGGATTCCCTGGCCCAGACCCTTATCCTGAGCCTGCATCCCGCCTCGCCTGACCATGAAGACTTGCCGAGCTGGGAGCGACCCGCTCTCACCGCCACCAATCTGAAATCGCCTCCTCTACTGGCCACTGGCCCCAACGACCGCTTCACCCGCCAGACCCGCGCCGTGCTGTTTCAACGAGAGGAGGATGGCGCTATCCGCTGGCTGCGCTTTGCCGCCGGGCAAGGGTTGGAAGAGGACCCTCATGCCCCCGACCCCATGGCCAACTTTCGGGAGGGCAGCAATGGGCTTGTGCGCCTCACCTTTAGTGAAGGGCGAGCCCTCTGGCGCGATCTGCCGGCCCTGCTCCCCGATGGGGGCTCTCGCCCGGCCGCCATCCTGGAAAATGCCACCCGTCTAAACGAATCGCTGGGCAAAGCCCACCTTCGTCTGTTGGTCGCCGGCCTGGCCAGCGATCAGGCCAAGCTGCTGCGCTGGCGCGTCGAGCAGCTGGAGTTGCCGCAGGCTCTGCTGGAGCAACCCGAGGTGACCCGAGCGGCCCGCCTGATGCTGGAGATGGCCGAGACCCTGTTTGCCTCGCTCAAAGGGGCCGCCGTCCAACTGATTGCCGAAACCTTGCCAGACAGCCAGCAGAAAGATACCCGCAGCCGTGCCCGCGCTCTGTTTGAGGCAGGCCCGGTGGCGCCGCTCTTCTTTGCCCGCGCCGAGCGCGCTCTGATGACCATCCTGGCGCAGCTTGAACAAGACTCCGATGTCGCCGAGCTGCAGTGGCAGCAGGTATTGAAAGAGGCCGCCCTGGCGGCGTGGGAGACCCAACTGGCCAGCCAGGGAGGCAGTGTCCGCCTCTGGCGTGCCAATGCCAAGGCGCAGCCCCGCTTGTGGTCTGCCATCCGGGAGCAACTGACAGCCCTTAACGAAACAGGAGAGCTTCAATGAGTGATCAGCCTTTTGTCGACCATCTGCAGCTATTGTCACAAAGCAACCGCGGGGCCTTGGCCGAACTGCGCCGCAGTCTCACCTTTGCCCCCGGCACGGTACCCCGCGTCTTTCCCTACGTTGAGCCCTTTATCGCAGCCGATGAGCATCCCGACTCGGCTCGTCGCCAGTCCCACTACCTGGTGGCCGGGCTCTTTGCGCTTCATCCAAAGCACAGTGAGATGACCTTGGCCAAGGCGATGGGTGTTCTCTATCGCAAGCAGGAGCAGAGCCCGTCCATCGAGGGGCGCTTTATCGCCCTGCTTGAAAGCGATGGCGAGACCCTGGCCGAGCCACTGCGCCACTGCGTGACGCTGCTGAGATCCCATGAGTTGGCCATCGATTATCAGCGCCTGCTTTGGGATCTTACCGACTGGCTTAACCCCACTCGTCCCGAGGAGCTCGACAAGTTGCGTCGCCGTTGGGCCAGTGACTTTTACCGCATCGCGGCCACTGCCGATTCAAACGATTAAATCTTTCAAGGAGAGAAACCATGACCCTGTTTGTTGAACTGCATCTGATCCAGAACTTTGCCCCCTCCAACCTCAACCGTGACGATACCGGGGCGCCCAAAGACGCCCTTTTCGGTGGCCAGCGCCGAGCCAGACTTAGCAGCCAATGCCAGAAAAAATCGGTGCGGGATTTGTTCAAAACTTCGAATCTCGTTGAAGCCGAACATCTGGGTACGAGAACCCGACACTTGGATCGTCTCGTGAAGGAAGAGCTGGAAAAAATCGGGGTAACAACAACCTCCACATTCAACGAGATCATCAAACAAGCGCTGAAAAAGAAGAAAGGTAAAGAAGAAAAAGAGACAGATAGAGAAGATGAAGCTTCGCCTGAAGCAACGCTCTCTTACCTGCTTTATATCTCAATGCCTGAAGTGAATGCACTGAAAGAGCTCATCTCTTCTCATTCAGAAGAAATAGTAAGTCTGAGCAATAAGAAAAAACTCAAGCCTACCGATATCTCTAAACAGCTCAAATCTGAACTGGAAGCATTACTTCATAGAAGTCGAGCTGTTGATATTGCCCTCTTCGGCCGTATGCTGGCCGACCTGCCTCAGGTCAATCAGGATGCCGCCTGCCAGGTGGCTCACGCCATCAGCACTCACAGGGTGGAGCGTGACTTTGACTACTTCACCGCGGTCGATGACGTCGGTGGCCCTGATGAGACCGGTGCCGGTATGATTGGTCAGGTCGAGTTCAACTCCGCCACCTTCTATCGCTACGCGGCGCTCGATGTCAGCAAGCTGCTGAACAACCTGCAAGAGGACAAAGAGCTCACCGCCTCTGCCATCGAGGCCCTGATCCAGGCCATGGTGCGCGCCATCCCGACCGGCAAACAGAACAGCTTTGCCGCTCACAACCTGCCCGAGTTTATCGGGGTGAGTTTGCGTAAAAGCCCCCTCAACCTGGCCAACGCCTTCGAGCGCCCCGTCCAGCCGCGCCATGACAAGAGCCTGACCGAGCAGTCGGTGGCGGCGCTCGCAGACTACGAGCGCAAGCTCGCCCCCGTCTATGGGGATGCTGGCGATCGCTGGGCCCATATCGACCTCACCGGCAAGTGGCAGCTGGAAAGCAGCCTGGCCCGCGGCTCGGTCAGCGATCTGGCCGCCTGGGTGCGCGATGCCGTCGAGACCCAGTGGGAGGAGTAAGATGCCGACACTGCTACTGCGGCTGCAGGGGCCCCTGCAATCTTGGGGCACCACCAGCCGCTTCGATGAACGCGATACCCAGCTAGAGCCCTCCAAGTCGGGGGTGCTGGGGCTGGTCTGCGCCGCCCTGGGGCGGGATCGGAGCGAGCCGGTTGACGATCTCGCCGCCCTTATCATGGGTGTGCGAGTAGACAGGGAGGGGGTGGTACTGCGCGACTATCAGACCGCCACTGGCATCCTGAATGCGGCCGGTAAGGTCGACATGAATCGCACCGTGGTCAGCCCCCGCTACTACCTGAGCGATGCCGCCTTTCTGGTTGGCTTCGAGGGGGAGGCCACCCTGTTGACGTGTATTCACCAGGCGCTGCGCCACCCCCACTGGCCCTTGAGCCTGGGCCGAAAAGGGTGTCTGCCTTCACCGCCGGTTTACTTACCAGATGGCTTGCATGAGAGCGATCTCCTGACTGCCTTGCGCAACTATCCCGAGTTGAGCAAAGGGGCTGGGCGTCAGGTGCGCCGTCTGCTGCTCGAGGCCAGTGAAGGGGCAGTGCGACTCGACCAACCCATTGCCCCCTTTGCCGAGCGCCGCTTCGGGCCGCGTTTTGTTACCACCCAGCCCTTGGATCCGCAGGAGGTGCCATGTTCCTGAGCAAACTGATCCTCAACCCCAAAAGCCGGGAGGCGCGCCGGGATCTGGCCAATCCTTATGACCTGCATCGCACTCTGGCCCGGGCCTTCGCGCCCGATGAGCAGACGGCGCCGGAGCGATTCTTGTGGCGCCTCGAGCCCACGGCCAACTGGCAACAGCCACAGCTGTTGGTGCAGTCGCAAACCGCGGGTAACTGGGGGCCGCTGCGCGATCTTCCCTATTACCTGCAAGGAGAGGTGCAAGAGAAGCACTTTGCCCCCGAACTGTGGCTCGAACCTGAAGGCTCCTATCGCTTTCGCCTGCAGGCCAACCCAACCGTGACCCGGGATGGCAAGCGCCGGGGCCTGTGTCACGAGCAAGATCAGCTGGCCTGGCTCGCGCGCCAGGGCGATCGCCACGGTTTTACCCTGCTGCAGGCGCTGGTCAGCGGCTCAACCCTGCAGCAGGGACGTAAGGGAGATAGTCGCCTGAGCGTACTGACGGCGACCTTCGAGGGTTACTTAAGGGTGAACGACAGCCACGCCCTGTTGGCGGCGCTGCAAGGTGGGATTGGCCCGGCCAAGTCCCTGGGTTGTGGTCTGCTCTCACTGGGTAAAGCCTGATGTTGCCGCCCCTCAAGCCGCTACCCATCAAGGACCGCCGGGCCATGCTGTTTCTCAAATATGGCCAGCTCGATGTGATCGACGGTGCCTTTGTGCTGGTGGATAAAGAGGGGGTCCGCACCCACATCCCCATCGGCACCGTCGCCTGTTTGATGCTCGAACCCGGCACCCGGGTCTCGCACGCCGCCGTCAAGCTGGCGGCCACGGCGGGGACCCTGCTGGTCTGGGTGGGAGAGGCCGGGGTGCGCCTCTATGCAGCAGGCCAGCCGGGCGGAGCTCGCTCCGATCGGCTGCTCTATCAGGCCAAGCTGGCCCTCGACGAGGATCTGCGTCTCAAGGTGGTGCGCAAGATGTTTGAGCTGCGCTTTGGCGAGCCGCCCCCCAGCCGCCGCTCGGTGGATCAACTGCGCGGCATCGAAGGGGCGCGGGTGCGGGAGACCTACAAGCTGTTGGCTGCCCGCTATGGGGTGAAGTGGCAGGGGCGGCGCTATGACCCCAAGGACTGGGACAAGGGAGACTTGCCCAATCAATGCATCAGCGCGGCCACCTCCTGCCTCTATGGCATCACGGAGGCAGCCATCCTGGCGGCAGGCTATGCCCCCGCCATCGGCTTTATTCATAGCGGCAAGCCGCTCTCGTTTGTCTACGACATCGCCGACATCATCAAGTTTGAGACAGTGGTGCCCCAGGCCTTCGAGATTGCCGCGCGCGGCGACGCCAACCCGGATCGTGCAGTGCGCCTGGCTTGTCGTGACAGCTTTAACAAGCAGCGCACCCTGGAGAAACTCATCCCGCTTATCGAGGAGGTGCTCTCGGCCGGGGGCATCACCCCGCCCGACGCCCCCGCAGATGCCCAGCCCCCCGCCATTCCCGAACCCGCCGGCATGGGGGACGCCGGTCACAGGAGTCAGTGATGAGCATGCTGGTGGTGGTGACCGAAGATGTACCGCCGCGCTT
Organism: Aeromonas sp. R6-2; assembly: GCF_040908155.1. NCBI lineage: Bacteria > Pseudomonadati > Pseudomonadota > Gammaproteobacteria > Aeromonadales > Aeromonadaceae > Aeromonas > Aeromonas sp. R6-2. The sequence goes on from NZ_JBFODE010000043.1 coordinate 73,444, forward strand.
GCGCGGCCGGCTCGCGGTCTGGTTACTCGAGGTGCGTGCCGGTGTCTACGTAGGCGATGTCTCGCGCCGGGTGCGCGAGATGATTTGGCAGCAGTGCGAGGCCTTGGTGGAGCAGGGCAATATCGTGATGGCCTGGCCTGCCAATAATGACTCGGGGTTTGACTTTCAAACCCTGGGCTCTAATCGAAGGGTGCCGGTGGACCTCGATGGTTGCCGATTGGTCTCTTTTCTACCCATTGAAAATCAATAGTTTAGCGTTCATTAACAATCTGGATTAGTCGGTGGCTTTTTTATGGTTGGAAAAAGCCATCAAAATCAATAGCATCTGTTAAGTCTGTTCCCCGCGCCCGCGGGGATGAACCGGTAGCGTGAGGATAGCGATATGGAATGGATTGCTGTTCCCCGCGCCCGCGGGGATGAACCGTTGCGGCGTCTGTTGCTGGGGCTAGTGATCCTCTGTTCCCCGCGCCCGCGGGGATGAACCGCTCGGTATACCCATCATCAAACACTTGCTTTGCTGTTCCCCGCGCCCGCGGGGATGAACCGGGTAACCACATAGCAGATTTAGTTGCCTACTGCCTGTTCCCCGCGCCCGCGGGGATGAACCGCGTCAGAGCTATGGCTCCCATCGTGGTGATGACTGTTCCCCGCGCCCGCGGGGATGAACCGGGTTTGCCCTGCTATAGGCCGTTGCCGGCGTACTGTTCCCCGCGCCCGCGGGGATGAACCGGGGTTGATGAGCATCACACCTCCACGATGAACCTGTTCCCCGCGCCCGCGGGGATGAACCGTGGGATGTTCTTTAACAAGCTGGACTGTACTCCTGTTCCCCGCGCCCGCGGGGATGAACCGCTCTCGATCGCCGGGAGCTGGAGCGGTGGTTCCTGTTCCCCGCGCCCGCGGGGATGAACCGAGCTTCACCGTGCGCGACTGGTGGGCGTTTGCCTGTTCCCCGCGCCCGCGGGGATGAACCGATCCGGCAGCTGCCGGACGACATCCGCAGCCACTGTTCCCCGCGCCCGCGGGGATGAACCGGGCCATCGCAATGCGCTGGTTGGTGGGCTGATCTGTTCCCCGCGCCCGCGGGGATGAACCGCGCGGAGACTTGGATAAAGCCGTGTCAATCTCTCTGTTCCCCGCGCCCGCGGGGATGAACCGTCCCTCCAGATCGAGCCGTCGCTCATGGAGCTCTGTTCCCCGCGCCCGCGGGGATGAACCGATGCAGGGGGCGTTTGTGGAGCGCGTCGAGCTCTGTTCCCCGCGCCCGCGGGGATGAACCGCAGGCGGGTGTCACCCTCTGGACGAAGCCATACTGTTCCCCGCGCCCGCGGGGATGAACCGGCCCGTGGATGGCGGTCGTGCCGAGTAAGCGCCTGTTCCCCGCGCCCGCGGGGATGAACCGGGGACGTCCTCGCCGTCATCGTCGACGAGCTCCTGTTCCCCGCGCCCGCGGGGATGAACCGCCTCTGGGTCGAATCCGCTTGTGGCGCACTTACTGTTCCCCGCGCCCGCGGGGATGAACCGTTGCCAGAATTGCCAGACAGCGAGATGTTTGCCTGTTCCCCGCGCCCGCGGGGATGAACCGACTTCCAACACCCTGAGCTTACTCTCCCGTACCCTGTTCCCCGCGCCCGCGGGGATGAACCGGCCTCACGCAATAGTCTGTCGTATTTGCGGGTCTGTTCCCCGCGCCCGCGGGGATGAACCGCGGATTTGATGAGGGGGGTCATGTCGGCCGGGCTGTTCCCCGCGCCCGCGGGGATGAACCGGCGGATAGCTGCGATTCGCGCTCTTCAGCCGACTGTTCCCCGCGCCCGCGGGGATGAACCGGAGTGAGGCAGGGCGTTCTGAGTACGCCTTTTCTGTTCCCCGCGCCCGCGGGGATGAACCGAACGCCCGTTTGGCCGACAGCCTGCGGCCCTACTGTTCCCCGCGCCCGCGGGGATGAACCGCCTCGTTGCTTAGACGGGGCAACCCTGGGGCCCTGTTCCCCGCGCCCGCGGGGATGAACCGCAGGCTGTCCAGGTTGTTGCGCCTGGCCGCGTCTGTTCCCCGCGCCCGCGGGGATGAACCGCGGGTCGATGGTGCCTTGGGATGGTGACTTGGCTGTTCCCCGCGCCCGCGGGGATGAACCGGACGCACAAATCGAGCAGTACCTGCGCTCGCCCTGTTCCCCGCGCCCGCGGGGATGAACCGCGAGGCCACATGCTCGGCATGGACAGACGAACCTGTTCCCCGCGCCCGCGGGGATGAACCGATTTTCGCCGCCTATGCGGCCACCGGCCGAGACTGTTCCCCGCGCCCGCGGGGATGAACCGCAGGGCAAAGAGGTGATGCGCAGCCTGCCGTTCTGTTCCCCGCGCCCGCGGGGATGAACCGGCGGCGGCCTAAGAGGTCAAACCCTCGACCATCTGTTCCCCGCGCCCGCGGGGATGAACCGATTGTGATGTTGGTCACGTTTCTTTCTTCTCCCTGTTCCCCGCGCCCGCGGGGATGAACCGATTCGCGAGCAGTATTGGGATAAATAATTCTCCTGTTCCCCGCGCCCGCGGGGATGAACCGCGGCGCAGCCGCGACGCCGATAACCCGATTTATCTGTTCCCCGCGCCCGCGGGGATGAACCGGATGCCAAGAATAAAAAAATGTGACGGCAGTCCTGTTCCCCGCGCCCGCGGGGATGAACCGGCATTGGCCATGGGATTGGGCATCCGACAGGACTGTTCCCCGCGCCCGCGGGGATGAACCGGGCGGCGCCGGTGACCTTGGTGGTGCCATGGCCTGTTCCCCGCGCCCGCGGGGATGAACCGGTATTGTTGCTTCCTTGGATACAGTCATTGTCCTGTTCCCCGCGCCCGCGGGGATGAACCGAAAATTCGCGGCCTGGCATGGGTCGCCCTGCCTGTTCCCCGCGCCCGCGGGGATGAACCGGAGATCGATCTGCTGGGCCGCCAGATGGAGCGCTGTTCCCCGCGCCCGCGGGGATGAACCGATGAACTTGCGCGGTTGTTTCAGCATCGCCAACTGTTCCCCGCGCCCGCGGGGATGAACCGGTTGCGCCCTGGATCAGGATGGTCGATTGCTGCTGTTCCCCGCGCCCGCGGGGATGAACCGATATCGCCGATTTCAATTGGACTTTTGCCGCCCTGTTCCCCGCGCCCGCGGGGATGAACCGAACGTGGTCGGCCCCGGCGGCTTGGGTGACGTCTGTTCCCCGCGCCCGCGGGGATGAACCGATCAGGAGTGCTGCAGGGGTTCCTCAGCAACACTGTTCCCCGCGCCCGCGGGGATGAACCGGGGGTATGGGATGCCGCCAAGCCGGGCAAGCCCTGTTCCCCGCGCCCGCGGGGATGAACCGCCGCTACTCGAACAACGGGTGGTGATGTCATCCTGTTCCCCGCGCCCGCGGGGATGAACCGCAGCAGATCCTGGCTGGCGTCGTCCTCTTCGACTGTTCCCCGCGCCCGCGGGGATGAACCGTGTGAGGCCACGGCGTCCGCACTCTTCCAGATCTGTTCCCCGCGCCCGCGGGGATGAACCGTACCCAGCACCAGGTTGCAACCGTCAGGGACTCGGTTCCCCGCGTTTGCGGGGATAAAGCGGGGCGCTTGGATATCATCCTGTGTCTTTCTCCCCCTCTCACCCCTCCCTTTATCAATCTGATAATCCCCGTCCGCTTTTTATCATTTTTGCCGCGCGCTGCTTCTGCTCACCTCTGCGGTGGGTGGGGGGAGGGGCGGCTTTTTTTCTGGCCGCTCCCCTGTTCCGGGGGGCGGGGCTGCCGGCGCGCAGGCGTTGTGTGAACCGGGTCACGGGAATGGGGGATGAGGGGAGGGGGAACGGTTATTTCGAGTGCTTGGCACGCTTATTGATTGCTCCTCATGGACCGCGCTTTCGAGTGTTCACCCCTTTTCATTGTGATGGTGGCATTCGTTATTAAAGAGAGAGCGACATCCATATTTTCATCCAATGAGTGGGGCGAATGATGAAAGACGTGAACCAGTTAATTAAAGAGATAAAAAACCTCAAGTCAGGGCTGCATGAAAAAGATTTTCTGCTGACCTGGGAGCAGACTCCCCAAGAGTTGGAGCTGGTATTGAAAATTGCCGAGGCACTCAAGACGCTGCGCGGCGAAAATATCGCAACCAGGCTCTTTAATAGCGGCCTTGGCATCTCGGTCTTTCGTGACAACTCCACCCGTACCCGCTTCTCCTACGCCTCTGCCCTGAACCTGCTCGGCCTGGCCCAGCAGGATCTGGACGAGGGCAAGTCCCAGATCGCCCACGGCGAGACGGTGCGTGAAACCGCCAACATGATCTCGTTTTGCGCCGATGCCATCGGCATTCGTGACGACATGTATCTCGGCGCCGGCAACGCCTATATGCGCGAAGTGGGCGCGGCGCTCGACGAAGGGTTCGAGAAGGGGGTGCTGCCCCAGCGTCCGGCCCTGGTGAACCTGCAGTGCGACATCGACCACCCGACCCAGTCCATGGCCGATCTGGCCTGGCTGCAGGAGCACTTCGGCAGCCTGGAAAACCTCAAGGGCAAGAAGATTGCCATGACCTGGGCCTACTCCCCCAGCTACGGCAAGCCGCTCTCTGTGCCGCAGGGCATCATAGGTCTGATGACCCGCTTCGGGATGGACGTGACCCTGGCTCATCCGGAAGGGTATGACCTGATCCCGGATGTGATCGAGGTGGCCAAAGAGAACGCCAAGGCCTCCGGTGGGAGCTTCCGTCAGGTCACCTCCATGGAGGAGGCGTTCAAGGATGCCGACATCGTCTATCCCAAGTCCTGGGCCCCCTACAAGGTGATGGAGCAGCGCACCGAGCTGCTGCGCGCCAATGACCATGCCGGTCTCAAGGAGCTGGAGAAACACTGTCTCGAGCAGAACGCCAAGCACAAGGATTGGCACTGCACCGAGGAGATGATGAAGCACACCAAGGGGGGCGAGGCACTCTATATGCACTGCCTGCCGGCGGATATTTCCGGTGTCTCCTGCAAGGAGGGGGAAGTGACCGAGGGGGTATTCGAGAAATACCGTATTGCCACGTACAAAGAGGCAAGCTGGAAGCCCTATATCATCGCGGCCATGATCGTCGCCCGTAAATTCTCCGCACCGGGTGAAACCCTTGAAGCGCTGCTCAAAGAGGCCCAGAAACGGGTCAAATAAATAACGAAAACAGGGGGCGGGAAATCGCTCTCCCGCCCCGGATTAACCATGGTGAGTCGTCTCCCCAGGGGGCCCGAATATCGCGGGTCGCCCGGCGAGGCCAGGCTCACTCAGGCTTGTTTTGCGAGGTACGCATGTCCCAATTTTCCCTGAAGATGGATATTGCCGATAACCGCTTTTTTACCGGTGAAACGTCCCCCCTCTTCTCCCGCGCCGAGGCCCAGAAGGCGCGCGCCTTCCACAAGAAACTGGCCGGCTACGAGCCAACGCCCCTGTGCGACCTGCAGGCCCTGGCCGCCTATGTGGGGGTGAAGCAGATCCTGGTCAAGGATGAGTCCAAACGCTTCGGCCTCAACGCCTTCAAGATGCTGGGCGGGGTCTACGCCATCGCCAACCTGCTGTGCAACAAGTTCGGGGTGGCGGTGGAGGAGTTCACCTTCGATCTCATCAAACGCACCATCAAGGAGCCCATGACCTTTGCCACCACCACCGATGGCAACCACGGTCGCGGCGTCGCCTGGGCCGCCAAACAGGTGGGCCAGCATGCGGTGGTCTACATGCCCAAGGGATCGGCCCAGGAGCGGGTGGATCACATCCTGAGCCTGGGGGCCGAGTGCATCGTCACCGACATGAACTACGACGACACCGTGCGCCTGACCATGAAGATGGCCGAGGAGCGCGGCTGGTACATAGTGCAGGACACCGCCTGGGAGGGGTACACCGAGATCCCCACCTGGATCATGCAAGGCTATTCCACCCTGGCCGACGAGGCGGTGGAGCAGATGCAGGAAATGGGCATACGGCAGCCCACCCATGTGCTGCTGCAGGCCGGTGTCGGGGCCTTGGCGGGCGGGGTGCTCGGCTATCTGGTGGACTGCTTCGGCGCCCGTGAGCTGCACAGCATCATCGTCGAGCCGGATCAGGCGGACTGCATCTACCGCTCCGGGGTCGCCGGGGAGATGGTCAACGTGGGGGGCGAGATGCGCACCATCATGGCCGGGCTCGCCTGCGGCGAACCCAACCCCCTCGGCTGGCCGCTGCTCAAGGACTGCGCCACCCAGTTTGTCTCCTGTCACGACAAGGTCTCGGCGCTCGGCATGCGGGTGCTTGGCAATCCGCTGGGTGAGGACTCGCGCATCGTCTCGGGTGAGTCGGGTGCCGTGGGGGCCGGGCTGCTGGTGGCGGTGCGCCACCATCCACAGCGCGAGGCCCTGATGGCGCGCCTGGGGCTTAACCAGGAGTCGGTGGTGCTGCTGGTCAACACCGAAGGGGACACCGACATGGCCCACTACCGGGAGGTGGTGTGGGAAGGCAAGCACCCCATCTGAGGGGTGAACGGGGCCTCCACCTCGGGGGCGAACAGATTGAGGGTGGCGCCCTGCGATGGCGCCGCCGGTTGACACAAGTTGGAGATGACGATGAGCAAGCAAATTCCGTTTGAAATGGTGCTGGAGCAGGCCCACAAGTATCGCGCCGAGATGAGCGCCTTCCTGCGTGACATGATCGCAATCCCGAGCGAGAGCTGCGACGAGGAGCGCGTGGTGCTGCGCATCAAGGAGGAGATGGAGAAGGTTGGCTTCGACAAGGTCGAGATCGATCCCATGGGCAACGTGCTCGGCTATATCGGCCACGGCCCGCACCTGATCGCCATGGATGCCCACATCGATACCGTGGGGGTCGGCAACATGGCCAACTGGAGCTTCGATCCCTATGAGGGGATGGAGGATCACGAGATCATCGGTGGCCGTGGCGCCTCGGATCAGGAGGGGGGCATGGCCTCCATGGTCTATGCGGGCAAGATCATCAAGGATCTGGGGCTCGAGGACAAATACACCCTGCTGGTGACCGGTACCGTGCAGGAGGAAGACTGCGACGGCCTCTGCTGGCAGTACATCATAGAGCAGAGCAAGATCCGCCCCGAGTTTGTGGTCAGCACCGAGCCGACCGACTGCAACATCTACCGCGGACAGCGTGGACGCATGGAGATCCGGGTCGAGGTGCAGGGGGTGAGCTGCCACGGCTCGGCGCCCGAGCGCGGCGACAACGCCATCTTCAAGATGGGCCCGATCCTGGGCGAGCTGCAGGCGCTCAGCCACCACCTTGCCGATGACGACTTCCTCGGCAAGGGGACCCTCACCGTCTCCGAGATCTTTTTCACGTCGCCAAGCCGCTGCGCCGTGGCCGACAGCTGCGCCGTCTCCATCGACCGTCGCCTCACCTGGGGCGAGACCTGGGAGGGGGCGCTCGATGAGATCCGCGCCCTGCCGGCGGTCAAGGCGGCCGGTGCCCGGGTCTCCATGTATCAATACGATCGCCCGGCCTACACCGGCCTGGTCTACCCCACCGAGTGCTACTTCCCGACCTGGAAGGTGGAAGAGGATCACATCACGGTCAAGACCCTGACTCGCGCCTACGAGGGGCTCTTTAACAAGAAGCCGCTGGTCGACAAGTGGACCTTCTCCACCAATGGCGTCTCCATCATGGGCCGCCACGGGATTCCGGTGATCGGCTTTGGCCCGGGCAAAGAGCCCGAGGCCCACGCCCCGAACGAGAAGACCTGGAAGGATCACCTGGTGAAGTGCGCCGCCATGTACGCCGTGATCCCCCTGCAATACCTCAGCGAGCTCGAGGGTTAGGCCTTTTTGAGTGACATCGGGCGCCAAGCCCTCTTGCCCCGCGGCGTGTCCGCGGGGCGTTGTGACAGGAGTCAGGGATGAGACGACTCATCATCAATGGCACTCTGGTCGACGAGGCGGGGGAGTATCGCGAGGATCTCCTCATCGAGGAGGGGGTGATCCGCGCCCGGGGCAGCGATCTGGTCGCCCCCGGTTGCGAGGTGATCGACGCCGCCGGCTGCTACGTCATGCCGGGGGGGATCGACGCCCACACCCACTTCAACATCGATGTGGGGATCGCCCGCAGCTGCGATGACTTTTACAGCGGCACCCGGGCCGCCGCCTGTGGCGGCACCACCTCCATCATCGACCACATGGGATTCGGGCCGGCGGGGTGCAATCTGCACCATCAGCTGGCCCTTTATCATGAGTACGCGGGCGGTCAGGCGGTGATCGACTACGGCTTTCACGGTGTGGTGCAGCACGTGGACGACGCCATCCTACATGAGATGGCCAGCATGGTGGAGGCGGGGGTGAGCAGCTTCAAGCTCTACCTCACCTACCAGTACAAGCTGGGGGACACAGACGTGCTGCGTGCGCTGACGCGCCTCAAAGAGGTGGGGGCATTGACCGCCGTCCACCCGGAGAATGACGCCGCCATCGCCGAGCGGCGTGCCGCCCTGCTCGCCGCCGGTCACACGGCCCCTTACTACCACGCCTTGAGTCGCCCCCTCGAGTGCGAGGCCGAGGCCATAGGGCGCATGATCAACCTGGCCCGGCTGGCCGGGGATGCCCCCCTCTATATCGTCCACCTCTCCAACGGCCTGGGGCTCGATTACCTCAAGCTGGCACGCCGTCAGGGGCAGCCGGTATGGGTCGAGACCTGCCCCCAGTATCTGCTGCTCGACGAGGAGTGTTACTTCCGCGAAAACGGCCTCGACTACCTGCTGAGCCCACCGCTGCGCCCCCGCAGCGAACTCGACAAGCTCTGGGTGGGCTTGACCGCGGGGGATATCGATACCCTGGCCACCGATCACTGCAGCTTCTCCCACGCCCAGCGCCTGGCCCTGTCGCGGGGGGATTTCAGCCGCTGCCCCAACGGGTTGCCGGGGGTGGAGAATCGCCTCCCCCTGCTCTTCTCGGAGGGGGTGATGACGGGGCGCATCACACCGTCGCGTTTCGTGGCACTCACCAGCGCCAACCCGGCTCGCCTGTTTGGCCTCTGGCCACGCAAGGGGAGCCTGAGTCTCGGCGCCGACGCCGATCTGGTGGTGATCGATCCCAGGGGCGAGCTGCGGATCGAACACAAGTATTTGCACGATAACGCCGACTACTCCCCCTACGAGGGGATGCGCTGCCGTGGCCAGTTGCGCCTCACCCTGAGTCGGGGTGAGGTGGTGGCCCGGGAGGGTGAGTTTGTCGGCAGACGCGGGGCGGGGCGCTTCCTGGCCCGCGATCCCTTCAATGCGGCCCTGGCCCCCGTGGCCGGGTCATCCCAACAGAGAGACGCAAGATGAAACAGAGAATCGTGGTGGCGCTCGGGGGCAATGCCCTGGGCAACAATCTGCCCGAGCAGATGAAGGCGGTGCAGGGGACGGCCCGGGTCATCGCCGGGCTTATCGCCGACGGTCACCAGGTGGTGCTTACCCATGGCAACGGCCCCCAGGTGGGGATGATCCAGCAGGCGTTCGAGGTGGCCGCCCGTCACGACCCCAAGGCGCCGCACCTGCCCATGTCGGTCTGCGTGGCCCTGAGCCAGGGCTATATCGGCTATGACCTGCAAAATGCCCTGCGCGAGGCGCTGCTCGAGTTGGGTCTGCCCACCCCGGTGGCGACCCTGGTGACCCAGGTCGAGGTGGACAAGAACGACCCCGCCTTCCAGGGCCCGAGCAAGCCCATCGGCGGCTTCTTCAGCAAGGAAGAGGCCGAGGCGCTGATGGCCAAGGGAGAGCGGCTCAAGGAGGACGCCGGCCGTGGCTATCGCCGGGTGGTCGCCTCGCCCAAGCCGGTCGACATCATCGAGAAAGAGACGGTGTGCGCCCTGCTGGCGGCCGGTCAGGTGGTGATCACCGCCGGCGGTGGCGGCATTCCCGTGCTGCGTGAGGGTAACCATCTGCGCGGGGCGAGCGCCGTCATCGACAAGGATTGGGCCAGCGCTCGCCTCGCCGAGCTCATCGATGCGGATCTCCTCATCATACTGACGGCGGTGGAGAAGGTGGCCATCCGCTTCGGCAAGCCCGATGTGCAGTGGCTCGATCGCCTCAGCGTCAGGGATGCGGCCAGCCTGATCGAGCAGGGGCACTTTGCCGCCGGCTCCATGCTGCCCAAGGTGGAGGCGGCGGTCTCGTTTGCCGCCTCCCGGCCGGGGCGCGAGTCCCTCATCACCCAGCTGGAGAAGGCGGCCGAGGGGATCGCCGGTCAGACCGGTACCCGCATCGCCCTCTAGTCTTGAGCCCGGGTCGGCAGAGGGGGCGCGTGCCCCCTCTGTGTTTTGGTGTACCCTGTGCCACCACACAGTTGATGTACCCCGCATGTGCACACCGGGGAGGAGAGAGGCGTGAAGATAAATCTGCCGGCCCTGGGGGGGCTGGTGCTGCTGACCGGGATCTGGAGCTACAGCTGGATCATGATGAAGCAGGTGACGGCCTATGCGGGGGCGTTCGACTTCACCGCCCTGCGCTGCCTGTTTGGGGCCCTGCTGTTGATGGGAGTGCTGCGCCTGCGCGGACGCCGTTATCTCAGACCCACCCCCTTTCGCTTCACCCTGGCCATCGCCCTGTTTCAGACCTGCGGCATGGTGGGGCTGGCCCAGTGGGCCCTGGTGAGCGGCGGGGCGGGCAAGGTGGCCATCTTGAGCTACACCATGCCGTTTTGGGTGGTGATCTTCGCCGCCCTCTTCCTCGGCGAGCGAATGGGACGGCTGCAATACCTGGCCGTGGCCCTGGCCGGCGCCGGCCTGATGCTGGTGATCGCCCCCTGGCAGATCGCGGCCGATTCGCTGGGCAGTGCCCTGCTGGCCATCGCCTCGGGCATCAGCTGGGGGATCAGCGCCATCGTGGTCAAGCGCCTCTACGCCCGCCACCCCGGGGTCGATCTGTTGGGTGTCACCGCCTGGCAGATGCTCTACGCCTCGGCCGTGATGGGGGTCATCGCCCTGCTGGTGCCCCAGCGCCCCATCGAGTGGCACCCCTACCTCTTCGGGGCCCTGGCCTACAGCGCCATCCTGGCCACGGCCCTGGCCTGGAGCCTCTGGCTGGTGGTGCTCAAGCACCTGCCGGCGGCCATCGCCAGCCTGAGCACCCTGTCGGTGCCGGTGTGCGGTGTGCTGCTCTCCTGGTGGCTGCTCGGGGAGAATCCTGGGGGAGTGGAGGGCAGTGGCATCGCCCTGATTGTGCTCGCCCTGCTGCTGATCGTGCTGGGCAGAAAGAGGACAGCCTGAGGCGACAGAACGGTTGTGAGCAGTGCATTGCTCTTTGCTGGGCAATAACTTGCTCAACGGGTGGAGTTATCATCTGCCGATGCAATGAATGTCAGAGCATGATCTCACTTTGCGCGATTTATTGCGTAGCCTGGGACGGTGGCTGGATGGGGTTGTATTTAATTCATTGATAATTATAGTGTTTTTTGTTTGGCATGGTCCCTGCTAAAGGTCAGGCCGAGAGATCTCTCACCCGACCCATTTATTGAGGAGCAATACCATGCCAACTCCGTGTTATATCAGCATCGAAGGCAAGACCCAGGGCAACATCACCGCTGGCGCCTTCACCTCCGAGTCCGTCGGTAACATCTTCGTGCAAGGCCACGAAGACGAGATGCTGGTTCAGGAATTCAACCACGTGGTGACCGTGCCGACCGATCCGCAATCCGGTCAGCCGGCTGGCCAGCGTGTGCACAAGCCCTTCAAGTTCACCGTCGCCCTGAACAAGGCCGTTCCCCTGATGTACAACGCCCTGGCCTCTGGCGAGATGCTGCCGAAGGTGACCCTGAAGTGGTACCGCACCTCCGTCGAGGGCAAGCAGGAGCACTTCTTCTCTACCGTGCTGACCGATGCCACCATCGTCGACATCGACTGCCAGATGCCCCACTGCCAGGATCCGGCGAAGTCTGACTTCACCCAGCTGATCCAGGTCTCCCTGGCCTATCGCAAGATCGACTGGGAGCACACCGTGGCCGGTACCTCCGGTGCCGACGACTGGCGTGCCCCGATCGAAGCGTAATCGCTTCACCCTCATTGAGTTATTCCTTGCAGTAGCCTGGGCCGCCTTGGGCGGCCCGTGCAATTTCCCCGGTCTGGTGTGCCGGCCGGGGCTTTTCTGTTTTGCCATCGCCCCGTCTGGCCTGCCGGCGCCAGGGCGTCGCGATGGCAAAGCAGTAAAGGGATGCCCCTGAATGCAGAGACCGTCAGCCTGTCACCCGTTTCCCCCTATCTTCGCCTGCCCTGGATGCACCGGAGAGGGCGGTAGCGTGGCGAGCGGGCGGCGGCTCCCGTTTGCCCAATTGAGCCGGGGCGCGATGGCGCGCGCCGCGAGAAGATGAAGAGAGGAAGGCCATGGCGAATCAAACCGGATTGCAGTTCACGGTCAAGGTGGGGGCGCTGCCCCCCGAGACCTTTGCGGTGG
>NZ_JBFODE010000044.1:0-64850 GCF_040908155.1 Aeromonas sp. R6-2
AGTCAGCTCAGTTTTCACATGGCATCGGTCTATCTCGTCCATGAGTTGAGCTGTATGCCGTTCATGTCACCAGGGAATATCCCTAAGCGGGTGGCGGAGTTGGAGAAACAAGCGGGGCAGTTTGTGTTACCCGATAGGATGGAGCGAAGTTACCCCCGCTGCGTGAAGCCAAGACCACAGAAGTACAGCGTAAAAAAATCCAATAAAAACAATGCCAGTCAGTCTTAACTGACTGGCATTAGGCCCAGGGCCCCATTATTTCATTCCATCACCTCAGATCGCGCGATCGAGGTACACCTGGTTATGCACCCCGCTGGCTGGCAGAGGGTGGTGACAGGCCACCTGGTGCCCCTCACCCGCGAGGGCTGGCGCCTCACTGCGGCAGCGCTCGCTCGCGTAGGGACAACGCTGATGGAAGTGGCAACCCGGCGGTGGTGCGATGGGAGACGGCACATCACCGGTGAGCAGGATGCGCTGGCTGCGCCGACGGGGATCCGGCACCGGGATGGCCGAGATGAGCGCCTGGGTGTAGGGGTGACGCGGCGCCTGATAGAGCTCGCTGGCCTCGGCCAGTTCGACCACCCGACCCAGATACATGACGGCGATGCGATCCGAGATGTGCTTCACCACCGACAGGTCGTGGGCGATGAAGATCATGGCAAGATCCATCTCCCGCTGCAGACTGAGCAGCAGGTTCACGATCTGGGACTGCACCGAGACATCGAGGGCCGAGACCGCCTCGTCACACACCAGCAGCTTGGGCTTGAGGGCGATGGCACGGGCGATGCCGATACGCTGACGCTGACCACCCGAGAATTCATGGGGATAGCGTTCGGCGGCGGTGGCGGGCAGCCCCACCTTCTCGAGCAGCTCGCGCACCCAGAGACGTCGCTCGTCACTGGAGCCCTTGCCGTGGATGATGAAGGGCTCCTCCAGGATCTGACCGACCGTGTGGCGCGCATTGAGCGACTCCATCGGGTCTTGAAAGACGATCTGCATCTCCTGGCGCAACGAGCGCATCTCCCGGGGAGAGAGGGTGGTGATGTCGCGCCCCTCGAAGGTGATGGATCCTGCGGTGGGCTCGAACAATTTGAGCAGGGTGCGCCCCAGGGTGGACTTGCCGCAGCCGGACTCCCCCACCAGGCCAAGGGTCTCGCCCCGGCGCAGGGATAGGCTGATGCCGTCGACCGCATAGACCTTGTAGTTGCGCTGCAAGAAGCCGCCGCCCATGGCGAAGTGCTGCTTGAGATCCGTGATGGTGAGCAGTGGCTGGGTCATGCTCTCACCTCCTTCCAGTGGTGACAGGCCACGCTGTGATCCCGGGCCAGCAGCTCGATGGCCGGCACCTGACCCACGCACAGCTCGGTGGCATGAGGGCAACGGTTGGAGAAGCGGCAACCGGCCGGCATCTCGGCGAGGGAAGGCACCTGCCCGCGGATGGTCTTGAGCAGGGTCTTGGGCTCGTCTTCGAGGCGCGGAATCGAATCCATCAGGCCATGGGTATAAGGATGGCACGGCCGCTCGAACAGCTCGAACACATCCGCCTGCTCCACGGCCCGGCCGGCATACATGACCACCACCTCGTCACACATCTCGGCGACCACGCCGAGATCGTGGGTGATAAAGAGGATGGCCATGCCATTTTGCTCTTGCAGCTCCTTCATCAGATCGAGGATCTGGGCCTGAATGGTCACATCCAGCGCCGTGGTGGGCTCGTCACAGATGAGCAGGGCCGGCTCGCAGGCCAGCGCCATGGCGATCATCACCCGCTGGCGCATGCCCCCCGACAGGTTATGGGGGTAGTTGCCGTAGCGCAGCTCCGGCTCCGGGATCCCCACCTTGCGCAACATGGCGATGGCCGCCTCCTTGCGCTGGCGCCGATCGTAGTCGGGGCGGTGCAGTTCATACACCTCGGCGAGCTGCTCCCCTATGGTCTTGACCGGGTTCAGGGCCGTCATCGGCTCCTGGAAGATCATCGAGATACGGTTGCCACGCACCTTGTAGAGCGCCTCGGTGGGCAGATCCAGCAGCTCTTCCCCCTCCAGGCGGATGGAGCCCCCCACCACACGGCCGTGGGGCTTGGGCAACAGCCCCATGACGGCGAGCGAGGTGACGCTCTTGCCACAGCCCGACTCACCGACGATCCCCAGAGTCTGGCCCGGACGCACCGCGAAGCTGACGCCGTCGAGAACCCTCACACAGCCATCATCGACGCTGAACTCCACCGCGAGGTCACGAACCTCGAGCAGGGGCTTGCTCTGCTCCATGCCCGCCTCCTCAACCATGCTGCCAGCTCTTGTCGACCAGCACGACCGGCTCCAGCGCCTTGCCGGAGGACTTGTCACTCATCACCTCTTTACGCTTGCCCTCGTCGATCCAGAGCAGGCCGCCGGAGCTGTGGGGATAACCGTCCATGGGCCAGTAGAGGAGATCCGGGGTGTTCTTGGTAGCCGGCACGGCGGGCAGCATCACATAGCGCCAGCTGGAGGCGCGCACATAGTTGAGGGCATAGCCGGGTACGAAGATGGCGAGATCATAGATGCGTTGCTGGATCTGGCGCGACAGGTCGGCACGCTTGTCCAGATCGAACTCCTTGCCATAGGCATCGATGAGCGCGTCGAGCGCCTTGTCGGCCACGTTGAAGAAGTTGTTGGTCTGGGGTTTGTTGGCGTTATCCGAGTGGAACGACTCCCAGTACTGGGGATAGAGGCCGCCGCCGCCCCAACCGAGCCAGGCCGCCTCGTGCTTCTTCTCCAGCATGGCCTTGAAGCCGGTAGCGCCATCGACCAGGTTGAGCTCGAGATCCAGGCCGGCGCGCTTGGCCTCCTCTTTGAGGAAGCTCAGCCGCTTGGCGTGTTCGGAGACGGTAAAGGTGACCGCCAGGGTGAGGCGCTCGCCCTTGTCATTGACCAGGATGCCGTCCGGCCCCTGCTTGGTGTAGCCGGCCTTGGCGAAGTAGTCACGGGCCTTCTGCACGTCGTAGGTACGCTCCGGCAACGTCATATCGGTGAAGGGGCCAAAACCCGAACCGAAGGTGGTGGCACGCACATAGTCACCGCGCAGCACGGTGGCGATCATCTTGTCCATGTTGATGGCGTGCTCGATGCCGAGGCGCACGTTGAGATCGGCAAGCCGGGGCACGGAGGTGTTCAGGTGCAGCCCCTGGCCACCCTGCTTGGTGTCGGTGTAAGCCATCACCTTCTGAATGTAACCCTTGTCGAACTCGGGTCCCTTGGCCTTCTCGTGCCACCAGGTGGGTTGGATCATCTCGAAGCTGTCGAGCTCCCCTTTCAGGAAGTGACGAAACGCTATGTTCTGATCGCGGATCACCTTGACGTGCACCTTGTCGATGTTGAAGCGGTGCTGGAAGAAGCGATCGTCCCTGGCCCACCAATCCTTCTGGCGGCTGAAGGTGACCGATTTTCCCTTCTTCACGTCGCTGATGACGTAGGGGCCCGTGGTCGGGACTATGGCCCAGTTGTACTGCTTCACCCAGTTGGGGGTGAGCTTGTAGAAGTGCTTGGGCTGGGGCCACAGCTCGGTGGTGTTGAGCAGATCCAGCTTGCCCTTGGCACTGCCCGCCTTGACCTTGATGGTGTGCTCGTCAACCTTGCTCACCTCGATCACTTCGGTGGTGTAGTAGTTGTTGAACCAGGGCCCCTTGATGTGGGGCGAGCGCATCATCTCATAGCCAAAGGTGTAATCCTCGGCCACCACAGGTTTGCCATCGGACCACTTGGCGCGCGGATCGAGCCTGAAGTAGACGGTCTGGTTGTCCGGGGCAATCGCCCAGTGAGTGGCCAGCGCCGGGATCGGGTTGCCGGTATTGGGGTGAAAGCTGATGAGCCGCAACTGGTTATCGAGAATAAAGGAGCGGAACGAACCGTTGGAGTCGGGCCCCACGGTGCGGAAAGTGAGCGGGAAGCTGTCCACGTAGAGGTTCAGCGTGCCCCCCTGCCTGGCGTCCGGCGAGGCGAACACGGGATCCGTGTCGTTGGTCTCCCAGGTGAGCCCTTCCGGCAGGGCCTCAGCCCACACCAGAGTCCCGTTCACCAGCAGCAAGAAGCCACCTATCCATTTGATTTTATTATTCATCCTTGAACTCCAGAGCGCCTGGTTGTGGCGCAGCACCAAATTTTGACGAGAGAGGCTTATTCGTAACGGGTGAACTTGCGCGGGTCGAATGCCTCACGCACCGCCTCACCGATGAACGAGACCATGATAAGCACGGCGCTCACCGCCGCCACCACAGAGCTCACGATCCAGATGGCGTCGAGGTTGTTGATCCCCTGGGAGAGCAGCTCACCCCAGCTCGGGGTGGGCGGCGCCAGACCAAAGCCGAGGTAATCGAGCGCAGTCAGGGTCGAGATGTTGCCGACCACGGCAAAGGGGGCCAGGGTCACCACCATCACCAGGGTGTTGGGCAATATGTGGTGGAAGATGATGCGCCCGGTCGCGGCACCTTGCGCCCGCGCCGCCATCACGTAGTCACGCGCCCGCTCCTTGTAGGTCAGGGTCCGCATATACCAGGTGATCCCCATCCAGCCAAACAGCACGTTGATGCCGACGAACAGGCCGAAGTTGGGCTTGGTGAGCGACACCAGGATCATGATGACGTAGAGGAAGGGGACCTGGGACCAGATCTCGATGAAGCGCTGCATCACCAGATCGAAGCGCCCGCCGAGGAAGCCCATCATGCAGCCGACGGCGACGCCGATGACGTAGCTCGCGACCAGGGCGATAAAGGCAAAACCGATGGCGATACGAAAGCCATACACCAGGCGCGCCAGCACGTCTCGTCCGCTGGTGTCGGTACCGAGGAAGTGGCGATCGAGAAGAGTGGGGGCATAAGGAGGATAGGCATCTTCCTTGAAGTCTTGCTCATAGGGGTTCCAGGGCACAGGGGGCAGCAGCACCCAGTCACCCTGATCCTCGGCGGCCAGCTTGGCCTTGAGCTGGCGATAGTTGGTCTCGTAGTCGTAATCGAGGCCGAAGCGGCTGCCCGGGATCACGTCCCCGTAGGTGGGGAAGTAGAGTTGCCCCTGATAGCTCACCACCAGGGCACGGCTGTTGACCAGCATCTCGGCGGCGCAGGAGAGCAGTACCAAAACCGAAAACAGGATAAAGGAGTAATAACCGCGCTTGATGGAGGCGAAGCGCTTGAGTTTCTTGCGGGTAACGGGACTCAGTTGCATGGCTTACTCCCCGAAGCGTACGCGTGGGTCGACCAGGGCGACACAGATATCCGAGAGGATATTGCCCAGCAGCATCAACACCGAGGTAATGGCCAATATGCCCATCACGGTCGGATAGTCGCGCTCGACGATCGCCTCGTAACCGAGCAGACCGATGCCGTCGATGTTGAAGATGGTCTCAATGAGGAAGGAGCCGCCGAAGAAGACGGTCAGCACGCTGCCAAAGTGGCTGGCGATGGGGATCAGGCTGTTGCGCATGGCATGACGGGTGACCGCCTTGCGAAACGGCAACCCCTTGGCCACGGCAGTGCGCACGTAGTCGGCCGAGAGGTTCTCCATCAGGCTGTTCTTCATGGTCATGGTGAGCACGGCAAAGTCACCGATGGCATAGGCGATGAGGGGCAGCAGGGCGTGGGCGAAGACGGTGCTCACCTTCTCCCAGTGACTCTCCAGATACTCGTAGTCATCGCCGGGGAAGCCGCCCATGGGGAGCCACTCGAGATGGAACGCGAAGACGGTGATGAGGAATATCCCCACCACATAAGCGGGCAGCGCATAGGCGGTATAGATAAACATGGAGCTGGCCGAGTCGAAGCGGCTGTTATGACGCAGCGCCTTGGCGATACCGAGCGGTATCGAGACCAGATAACTCAAGAGAAAGGTGGCGACCCCGAAGAAGGCGGTGACGGGCAGCCGCTCCTTGATGAGATCCCACACCGGCTCGTAGTAGCGGGTAGACTCTCCCAGATCCAGCTTCACCAGCTTCTGCAGCCACTCCCAGTAGGCCACCAGCATGGGCTTGTCGAGACCATAGAAGGCCTTGAGCTCTTCGATCTGTTCATCGGAAAGCGCCTGTGCCCCCTTGCTGGCGGTGGAGCGATGCCCCTCCCCCTGCGCGACCTGGGCCTGCAGCAACATGCGCTCTACCGGACCACCGGGAACGAAGCGGGTAATGGTGAAGACGAGCAGGGTGATGCCCAGAAACGTGGGTATGATGAGCAGTGCCCGACGTAGAAAATACGACAGCATGGCGTCTTGCGACCTCGTCCTTGTTGTTTTAATTAGCGATCAGTCAATTCCAATGACCAATCCATCCTTCCTGGCATTACTGACTGGGTTATCGGCCTGAACACAGACAACCCGCAGGGCCACTGTAAGAAGTTTGCAATAAAAATCAAGCACCATGAGTGCCATAAAGCGCCCAATGCAACTTTCTTCACGGAAGATACAATTTGAAACAAAATGCTAAATCGCCCCCATGACGGCTACGCGGTGAAAACGATTACCGGCGAGGCGACAGGCCTTGAATGGCGCCAAGAAACAAAGGTAAACAACTGTTTTAAAAGGATAAAAAGACCCAATAACGACAGGCGGGGATGAGAAGACGCCGCAGACACACAAAATTTTACAAAGACAAGATCAAAACCTACAAAATCAATACATCAATCTATTAATAGATAAAAAAACAGCATTTTTTAACCACAGACCCATTAATCAACAATAAGTTCCCTGTGAGTATGATCTTTGCAGACATCCGCCCGAACAGAGAAACTTAACCTCAGCTTAACCACTCAAATCAAGATAATTACCTACCCATCAATAAAACCACGACATAACACTCCAAAAACACTGCCGCATCCTTTCCGTTACAGCCACGTTGACGCACGACCGACAAACTTGATAAGCGTAATAGCCACCACCCGAGGGTGGACCGGAAGCAAACAAAACAAACAATCAGGAAGGATAAAGCGATGCTAAGGAAAAGCAGACTCTCTGCTGCGGTCGCGTTCGCCCTTGCGAGCGCCGCAGTAGTAGCCACCCCTGTCTCTGCCGCCGAAGAGGGGCAGAACGTCGAGAAACTCCAGAAGATCAAGGTGACCGGTTCCCGTATCTCCCGCGTTGACGTGGAAGGGGCCACCCCGGTAGTCTCCGTCTCCAAGGCCAAGATTGAGCAATCCGGTCAACAGACCGTGGCCGACTACCTGAAACAGGCCTCTTATAACTCCTTTGGCGGCATTTCACCGTCTTCCGGCAGCTCGGCCCAATCTCAGGCCTCCGTCGGTCTACGCGGTCTGGGCTCGGAGCGTACCCTGGTACTGCTCAACGGCAAACGGATCGCCGGCTCCCCCTCCATGGGCGGCACCTCCATCAACCTCAACACCATCCCGATGGCTGCCGTCGAGCGCATCGAAGTGAACCTGGACGGTGGCTCGGCCCTGTATGGTTCTGACGCCATCGGCGGCGTCATCAACGTCGTGCTCAAGGAAGATTTCGACGGCCTGCTGTTCCAGGGTCGCCTCGGCAGCCCCAGCGAAGAGGGCGGCGACGAGAAGAGCGGCTCCATCGTCACCGGCATCACAGGTGAGAAGGGCTCTCTGACCATGGTCTACGAGCATGACGTCAAGGACGTCATCTACATGCGTGACCGTGACTACCTCGCCAAACAGGGTGCCACTGCACCGAGCCTCTACGGCCGCAATATCAAGGGAACGGACCCTGTGACCGGCAAGCCGGTGACCAAGACCCTGGATGGTATCGATTGCGCCAACACAGGCCCGGGTTTTGTCACCAAGGGCACCGCCTGCCGCTTCGACTTCGCCCAGGTGGCCGCCCAGACCGCCTCCCGTACCCGTGACACCATCTACGTCAACGGCCGCTACCACATCAACGACAACGTGGACTTCGTGCCCCAGGTGATCGGCTCCCGGGTCACCAGTTTCGGCCGCTTTGCCCCGGCTGCCGCCCCCTTCACCGTTAAGGGCGGCACCGCCGGCGGCGATGCGGTGCTGGCCGCCAACGGCTTCGATACCGGTGTCGGCGAGAAGGCGACCGTCTACTACCGCTTCAGCAACGTCGGCCCCCGTGACAACGACGTCACCGACCTGACCGGCACCCTGAACCTCGGCTTCGAAGGCACGCTGCCGACCGAAGCCGTGGGGGATGTGGAGTGGAACGCGGGCTACATGTACTCCAAGACCGATAACAAGAACAAGGGATCCGGCTATGTGCTGAATCCGTCGGTCCAAAGACTGGTCGACAGCGGGGAGTTCAAGGACGGCGAGTTCTCCCCCAGCGCCACCAGCGACCTCTCCTACGACACCAGCCGCAACTCCAAGATGGACTTCTTCCAGTGGTACGGCGGTCTGGGGTGGGACATGGGCGAACTGCCCGCCGGCCCCGTCAGCTGGTACCTGGGTGCCGAGTACAACGACTGGAGCTACAGCGACACCTATGACAGCCAGTCTGCGGCCGGTAACGTGCTGGGCTCCTCCGGTAACTCCGGCAGCGGTGTGCGTGACGTCTTCGCCACCTACATCGAGAGCCTGATCCCCATCACAGAGCAGATCGAGCTGAACCTGGCCGGTCGTTACGACAAGTACAGCGACTTCGGCAGCGCCTTCTCGCCCAAGGCGAGCCTGCGCTACCAGCCGCTGGACAACCTGATGTTCCGTACCTCCTGGTCCCAGTCGTTCCGCGCCCCGGGTCTGGACGACCTGTACGCCGCTGATGCCGACTCTGCCGACTTCGCCAAGGACTACGTTGCCTGCCAGGCCAACGGTATCGCCAACTGCCCGGAAGAGCAGTACAGCACCGTCCGCCAGTCCAACAAGAACCTGAAGGAAGAGACCGCCGATACCTTTGGCATCGGTGTCGCCTACAACCCGCTGGATAACCTGAATCTGAGCCTCGATTACTACTACATCAAGATCGATGACGTGATTCAGCTGGCTACCACCCAGACCCAGTTCTATCAGGAGCTGAACACCGGCAGTAACCCGAACGTCATCCGTGATGCCAACGGTGACGTCGAGATGGTCTACGCCGGTATGGTTAACCTGGGTCAACTCAAGACCTCGGGCCTCGACTTCAAGGTGGACTACAAGTACGACTTCAACGTTGCCACCGTGCGCACCGACTTCAGCAGCACCTACATCCTCAAGTATGAAGAGGGTCTGTTTGCCGGTGGTCCCATGGTCGACAAGAAGGGCTGGAACGGTCGTCCCGACTTCCGCTTCAACTCCGGTGTCGGTGTGAACGTCCCCGAGTGGTGGAACTTCGACGCCTACCTGAGCGCCAACTACATCGACTCCCAGAGCCAGGATTACGTGGATGGTCAGGAGACAGGCCACATCGCCTCCAACACCACCTGGAACCTGAACCTGGCCGTCGACACCAGCTGGAACGGCAAGATCCAGGCCGGCGTGAAGAACATGTTCAATCGTGGCCCCTCCCTCTCGGATGATGGCTTCACCTACGACGACTACCTCTACAGCATCGACGGTCGCGTCTACTACATCGACTACACCCAGAAATTCTGATAGGCCAACCCGCCTGACAGAACCAAGGCCGGCCCCATCGGGCCGGCCTTACCCCAGGTCCAAGGAAGTGATGGAGATAGGGTAATCCTATGAAAACAAGGACTATTACAATGAAAAAAGCGCTCCTCGGCAGCCTGATCTCGGCCGCCCTGTTGACCAGCTTTGCATCGAGTGCCGCCCCGGCCAACCAGGCCGTCGACACCCAAGCCGCCACCAATCAGGCCGCCAAGGCCTCTCAGCAAAAAATCGATAACTACGCCGAGGCAGCCGACACCGCCCTGGCTCAGTACAAGGCCGCCCTGCGCCAGCTCGACAGCCTCAAGGCTTACAACGAGCAGGTCGCCAAGATGGTCGACTCCCAGCAAGGAGAGCTCGTCTCCATGCAAAAGCAGATCGAGCAGATCGATCAGACCAGCACCGAAGTGGTGCCCCTGATGCTCAAGATGATCGACTCCCTGGAGCAGTTCGTCGCCCTGGATCTGCCGTTCCAGAAGGTGGAGCGCGAAGACCGCGTCGCCGCCCTGACCGACCTGATGAACCGGGCCGACGTCACCATCTCCGAGAAGTACCGCAAGATCCTGGAAGCCTACCAGATCGAAGAGGGCTTCAGCCGCACCATCGAGGCCTACAAGGCCAGCCTGGAGAAAGATGGCAGCGAGAAGACTTATGAGTTCTTGCGCGTGGGCCGCATCGCCCTGCTCTATCAGTCCCCGGATGGACAAGAGACCGGCATGTGGAACAAGAAGACCCGCCAGTGGGAGCCCCTGCCCGATGAGTACCGCAGTGCCGTAGAGCAGGGCCTGCGTATCGCCAAGAAGCAGGCGCCTCCCGCCCTCATCAAGCTGCCGGTCCAGACTGCGGAGAAAGCATAATGAAAGGAATCAAACATGCCGTCGCCGCGCTGATCGCCGGCGCCACCCTCTTTGCCCTGCCGACCACGGCGGCAGAGAAACCGGTGGATCTCAACGCCCTGCTGAGCCAGATCAAGAGCGAGAGCGCCGCCGAAACCAGGCTCAACGCCGACCGCGAGGCCCGTTTCCTCGCCGACAAGAACCAGCAGGCCTCCCTGCTGGCCAAGGCCCAGGCCGATCTCAACGCCGAAATCGCCCGTGGCGAGCAGCTCAAGACCCGCTTCGATGCCAACGACAAGCAGCTGACCGAACTCACCGATACCCTGCGCCAGCGCGCCGGCAACATGGGTGAGATGTTCGGGGTCTTGCGTCAGTTCGCCGGCGAGTTCAAGGGGATCTTCAACGCCTCGGCCCTGCGCCTGCAGCACCCGGATCAAGCCCAGCTGCTGACCAAACTGGCCGAGAGTAAGGAGCTTCCCTCCTCCGACGAGCTCTCCCTGTTCTGGACCACCATCCTCAGCCGCATGGTCGATGCCGGCAAGGTGACCCAGTTCCCGGCCACCATCGTCTATGGCGAGGGTAACCAGGCCGAGCACACCGTCACCCAGATCGGTGAATTCAACACGGTCGCCGACGGTAAATACCTCACCTTCGTGCCCGAAACCGGCAAGTTTGAACAGCTCGCCCGCCAGCCCGACAGCGCCGTGCTCAAGCCGGTTGCCGACTTCGAGCAGGCTGATAGCAGCGTCAAGCCGCTCTTTATCGACCCCTCCCGCGGGGTGATCCTCTCCCTGCTGGTGCAATCCCCGACCCTCAAGGAGCGTATCGACCAGGGGGGTGCCGTCGGTTACGTGATCCTGGCCCTGGGCGCCCTGGGTGTGCTGCTGGCCCTCTTCATCGGTGCCCGCCTCTCCCTCATCGGCAGTGCCATGCGCAAGCAGCTCAAGTCTGACGCCGTGATCGAGGGCAATGCCATCGGCGAGATGCTGGAGGCCTACCAGGGTCACCGCGGCGACAATATCGAAGATCTCGAGTCCAAGCTCGACGAGATCATCCTGCGCAACGTGCCCAAGCTCGAGAAGGGGATCAGCATCATCAAGCTCATCGCTTCGGTCGCTCCGCTGCTGGGTCTGCTGGGTACCGTGGTCGGTATGATCGCCACCTTCCAGGCCATCACCCTGTTCGGTACCGGTGATCCCAAGCTGATGGCCGGCGGCATCTCCGAAGCCCTGGTCACCACCATGCAGGGTCTGGTCGTGGCCGTGCCCATGCTGTTCCTCTACACCCTGGTTAACACCCAGAGCCGTCGCCTGATCCAGGTGCTGGAAGAGCAGAGCGCCGGTTTCGTGGCCCGTTATCAGGAGCGCCTGCACGCCAAGGCAGCCTAAGGAGTCATCCATGTGGTTCTGGTTGATTGAGGAAGTGGAGTCCGTCCGCCGGTTCCTGGGACTGGGTGGCGACGTCTTGGTCGCCATCTTCTTCCTGACCCTGCTGATGTGGGCCCTGCTGCTGGAACGCTGGTTCTATTTCGTGACCGTTTATCCGAAACAGGTGAGAGAGACCAAGAAGTCCTGGCTGGCGCGCACCGATCACCTCTCCTGGTCTGCCAAGCAGATCCGGCGTGAGATGGTCTCCCACGTTGCCATGGCGGTGGACAAGGGGATGCCGATCATCAAGGTGTTGATCGCCCTCTGCCCCCTGATGGGACTGCTCGGCACCGTAGTCGGCATGGTTCAGGTGTTCGATACCCTGGCCGTGACCGGTACCGGTTCGCCGCGCGCCATGGCCTCGGGCATCTCCAAGGCGACCATACCGACCATGGCCGGCATGATCGCCTCTCTCTCGGGTCTGTTCTTTGTTAATCAGCTCGATCACAAGGCCAAGCTGGCCGTCGACAAGCTGGAAGACAACCTGAAACACGGTTAACGCAGGAAGCACTGGCCGGGGCAGGGCCCCGGCCATGAGCAAGGAGTATTTGCGATGAGAAAACGCTATAGCGATAGCGGCGCCGACGAGGCCGCCATCGATCTCACCCCCATGCTGGACATCGTCTTCATCATGCTCATCTTCTTTATCGTCACCACCTCCTTCGTGAAGGAGGCCGGTGTCGAGATCAACCGTCCCAGCGCCAACACGGCCGAGACGGTGAAGAAGGGCAACATCATGGTCGCCGTGCGTGAGAACGGCCAGGTCTGGGTCGACAAGCGTCAGGTCGAAGTGGGTGCCGTGCGCGCCAACATCGAGCGCCTGCGTGCCGAAAACCCGGAGAGCGCCGTGGTCATCCAGGCCGATACCGAGTCCCGCTCCGGTATCGTGGTCGAGGTCATGGATCAGATCCGCATGGCCGGCGTGCAGAACATCTCCATCGCCGCCAACAAGGAAGGCTGATGCCAGGAGGCGACAATGAGATATCTGATATCCCTCCTGGTCTCGTTTGTGGTGGTGTTTGGCCTGTTCTGGGGAATGAACAGGCTGGTTAACCAGCACAGGGGTGAGTTGATCGAGAAGGAAGACCCGAGCATGGTCGACTTCATCCGCATCAAGCCCCAGGAGACCCTGCAGGAGAAACAACGCGAGCTACCCAAGCCGCCTCCTCCCAAGCGTCCGCCGCCCCCTCCCGAGCTGGAAGTGGCAAGCACGGATCGCCCCAAGATGGAGAGCGCGCCCATGGACATGCCCAAGCTCGATCTGCCGGTCAACATCGGTGGTGGCAACGCCCTCGGTGCCTACAGCACCGGTACCGGCGGCGGTGGCATAGGTGGTAACAACGGAGCGATTCCGCTGGCGACCTTCGAGCCCATGATGCCCCGCAAGGCGGCCCTGGCCGGGCTGGCATCGGGCAAGGTGATACTCGAGTTCACCGTTACCGAGCGCGGTACGGTCAACAACATTCGCGTCGTGCGCGAGGATCCGCGCAGCTACGACCTTGGCAAGGAAGCCAAGAAAACCGTAGCCAAGTGGACCTTCAAGCCGGCCATGGTGGATGGCAAGCCCCAGGCCAGCCGGATGCAGCAAGAGATCGAGTTTGCGGTCAACTAAGGAGTGGCGATGAAAGGATGGAAACAGTGGGGCCTGGCCCCGGTCGCCCTGGCGGTGCTTATCAGCACCGCCCCCTTGGCGGCAGAGCAGCCGGCCCTGTCGGATCGCGCCTACCGTGCGGTCAACAAGGCCCAGGAGCTGATCACCGAGAAGAAATATGGCGAGGCCAACGCCAAGCTGCAGGAGGCGCTCTCGGGCGCCGGCGAGCGCATCTACGACAAGGGCGTCATCTTGCAGACCCTGGGCTTCGTGGCGGCGCAGCAAGAAAAGTACGGCCAGGCCACCAAGTACTTTGCCGCGGCGATCGCCACCGGCGGTCTGCCGGCACCGGTCGCCCAGCAGGTACGCTATAACCTGGCCCAGCTCTATATGGCGGAAGGCAACTTCCAGGCCTCGGTGAAGACCATGAAGGAGTGGTTTGCCAATCTCGGCAAGGATGAGAAGCCCACGCCTCACGCCTACATCACTCTGGCCAACGCCCACGTTCAGCTCAAACAGTACAAGGAGGCCATCCCGGCCGCCGATCAGGCGATTCGCCTCTCCGGCGCCAAGGCCCCCGAGTCCTGGTATCTGTTGAAGATGGGTGCCCATTACGAGCTCAAGCAGTACAAGCAGGCCACCGAGGTGCTCACCGCCCTGGTCGGCATGTTCCCGGAGAAGAAGAAGTACTGGATGCAGCTGTCGGCCATGAACCAGCAGGCCGGCAATGACACCAAGGCCCTGGCCGCTCTGGAGAGCGCCTACAAGCTGGGTATGCTCACCGAGTCGGCCGAGCTGCTGCGCCTGTGCAACTATCTGGCCTTCAACGGCATTCCCCATCGGGCTGCCCGCGTGATGGAGAAGGGGATGAAGGATGGCGCCATAGAGCAGAGCGCCACCAACCTCAAGACCCTGGCCAACTTCTGGCACCAGGCCAAGGAGATCAACCCCGCCATCGATACCCTGATGGCCTCTTACCGCAAGGCGCCGAGCGGCGAGCTGCAGCTCAAGATGGCACGCATGATGGTACAGGCCAAGCGCTACGGGGATCTGGTGACCCTGGCTGGCAAGCCGGCACCCGGTGCCAATGGTGAGCAGCGTGCCGAGCTGCGCTTCCTCTCCGGTGTCGCCCTGTTCGAGCAGGACAAGCCCAAGGAAGCCCTGGCCGCCTTCTCCCAGGCCGCCCAAAACGGTGTCATGAGTGGCCGTGCCACTCCCTGGATCACCTTCCTCAAGGAACAAAATAGCGAGCTGCAGGAAACCGCAGCCCAATAACCACTACAGAGCGGCCCGCGCCAGCGGGCCCACCCTTTGCCTTGGTGGCAATTGACCGCTCTCCGGAGCGGTCTTTTTTATGTTTCCAGGAAACATCGGCAAGAGATGTTTAGACGTCCAGACGTAAAAACATTCGTTGACATGGCCATCCAGACATCTTAGCATCATCCACTACTCAGGCAGGGTCTGACCGCCATTCCTCTGCCCAATTTTTCAGCGACCAGTCCCCCGTACTGCGACGCTCTCGACACGGATGATTTCATGATTAAATTGATCGATCTGAGCAAGGTATATGGTCACGGCAACGATGCCGTGCATGCCCTGCGCGAGGTGAGTCTGGAGGTGCCACAGGGCAAGATCGTCGGCGTCATCGGCGCCTCGGGGGCCGGCAAGAGCACCCTGATCCGTTGCGTCAATCTGCTCGAGCGTCCCACCACGGGCCAGGTCGTGGTCGACGGCACCGATCTCACCGCCCTGCCCGAAGGGGCACTGACCCTGGCTCGCCGCCAGATCGGCATGATCTTCCAGCACTTTAACCTGCTCTCGTCGCGTACCGTGGCCGGCAACGTCGCCTTCCCCCTCGAGCTGGCAGGATGGGACAAGGCCCGCATCGCGGCCCGGGTGGCCGAACTGCTCGCCCTGGTGGGACTGGAGCACCGCGCCCAGGCCTATCCGGCCGAGCTCTCCGGCGGGCAGAAGCAGCGGGTGGCCATCGCCCGGGCCCTGGCCCCCTCCCCCAAGGTGCTGCTGTGTGACGAGGCCACCTCAGCCCTCGATCCCCAAACGACCCAGTCGATCCTGGCACTGCTTAAAGAGATCAATGCCAAGCTGGGGCTGACCATACTGCTCATTACCCACGAGATGGAGGTGGTCAAGCGCATCTGTGACGAGGTCGCCATCATCAGCGACGGCAGGCTCATCGAGCGCGGTGAGGTGGCCTGGTTCTTTACCCATGCCAAGACAGAGCTGGCCCGGGACTTCATCCGCTCCACCATCCATGTGGCCATTCCCGAGGAGTATCAAGCCAGGCTGGTGCCCGAGCGCATCGAAGGGAGTTACCCTCTGGTCAAGCTGGGCTTCACCGGCAACACGGTCGATGCCCCCCTCATCTCGGAGGTGAGCCGCCGCTTCGGTATCGACATCAGCATCCTCTCCGCCAACATAGAGTACGCAGGCGGGGTCAAGTTTGGCTTTATGCTGGCCGAACTGTTTGGGGATGCCGGCCAGTGCGAATCGGCCCAGGCCTTCTTTATCGAACATCATATTCAACTGGAGGTGCTGGGCTATGTCCGAAGCCATGGTTAATCTGCTGATCTCCGCCCTGGGTGACACCCTTATCATGGTGCTGGCGTCGGCCTTGTTTGGTTCTTTACTCGGTCTGCCACTCGGAATTGCACTATATGTGACCAAATCGGGCCAGATCCTAGCAAACCAAAAACTCAATCAAATCCTGGCCATGGTGGTCAATATTGGTCGCTCGGTGCCTTTTATTATCCTGCTGGTTGCTATCACACCAATGACCAGAGCCATCACCGGCACCAGTATCGGCACTATCGCTGCAATTGTACCGCTCACCATAGGTGCAGTTCCTTTTATTGCACGCATGGTCGAAGGGGCCTTGATGGAGGTTCCAGACGGCTTGGTGGAAGCGGCTCGCGCCATGGGGGCCAAACCGCAGCAGATCATCACCAAGGTACTGTTACCCGAGGCCCTGCCGGGGATCCTAAATAGCATCACGATTACGTTAGTCACTTTGGTTAATTACACCGCCATGGCTGGGACCATCGGGGGAGGTGGCTTGGGTGATGTTGCTATCAACTATGGCCACTATCGCTATGACGCAGTTGTTATGTGGGTCACAGTGATGATTCTGGTCGTGTTGGTTCAATCTATTCAGAGCGCGGGTGAGCGCCTAGTTAAAAAATATGATCATCGTTAATCATGGATTTCTAACAGGAGGTTTTATGAAATTAGGAGTTATATCTGTTGCAGCCGCCCTGCTGGCCGGTCTGGTACTGGCCGGCTGCGGTCAGAAGGAAGAGAGCAAGGTACTGAAGGTCGGCGCCATCGCTGGGCCAGAAAGCGAGCTGGTCGAGACGGCCGCCAGGGTGGCCAAGGAGAAGTACGGCCTGCAGGTCGAGGTGGTGACCTTCTCCGACTACGTCACCCCGAACGTGGCCTTGAACGATGGCAGCATCGATCTCAACGCCTTCCAGCACAAACCCTACCTGGATGCCCAGGTCAAGGATCGCGGCTTCAAGCTGGTGCCGGTCGGCAACACCTTCGTCTATCCCATCGCCGGCTACTCCAAGAAGATCAAGTCCCTGGACGAGCTTAAAGAGGGTGCTCAAATTGCAGTGCCGAAGGACCCCACCAACCTGGGGCGCTCCCTGATCCTGCTGGCCAAGCAAGGGCTGCTGACCCTCAAGGACAACGGCAACCTCAACGCCACCGTACTCGACATCGTCGCCAACCCGAAAAACCTGAAGATCGTCGAGCTGGATGCCGCTCAGCTGCCCCGCTCCCTGGAGGACGTGGATCTGGCCATCATCAACACCACCTTCGCCAGCCAAATCGATCTCACCCCGAACCGTGATGGCCTCTTCGTCGAAGACAAGGAGTCCCCCTACGTCAACCTGATCGTGGCCCGCGAGTCCAACAAGGACGAGCAGAAGGTCAAGGAGTTCGTGCAATCCTTCCAGACCGACGAGGTCTACAAGAAGGGTGACGAGCTGTTCAAGGGTGGACTGGTCAAAGGCTGGTAATTCACCAAACGACCCGACAAGGCCACGTTTAACGTGGCCTTTTTGCTTCCAATCGCTATCATATCGACAGGAATAGCCGCACAATTTCACTCTTATGCATCAATGGTATCTGGCCTACTGCAAAGCCAAGGAAGAGGGGCGCGCCGAGGCCAATCTGAAAATGCAGGGCATCGAGTCTTACTACCCCATGGTCGAGGTGGAGAAGATCAAGCGCGGCAAGCGGGTCAAGGTACGCGAACCCATGTTTCCCGCCTATCTCTTCATCTATGCGGATCTCGAGGTGGTGACCCCTCTGAGCATCAAGTCTACCCGGGGCATCGCCCGCATCATCCGCTTTGGTGAGGAGTGGACCCCCATCCCCAAGCAGCTGGTCTATAGCCTGATGAGCCAGGATGACAGCGACGAGGCGAGGGCCAAGTATGCCGAGCTGCCGAGCCCGGGAGACAAGGTACTGATCGAATCAGGCCCCTTCCAGGGGATAGAGGCCATCTATCAAGAGCCGGACGGCGATCAACGGGCCATACTGCTCATCCATCTGCTCAACAACGAAACCCCTGCCAGCATCGCCAACCAGGAGTTCCGCCGTCTCTAGGCTCACTCCAGCGTAAAACGTCCCAGCATCTCACGCAGCCGGCCGGTGTTCTCACCGAGCCGGTGTACCACCCGGTTCCCCTCTTCCCCCCGATCTCCTGCCTGCTGACAGAGGCGCGCCATGTCGGCCAACCGCTCGGCGACCGACGTCGCCACATCCGATTGCTGATGGGTGGCCGTATCGACCTCGGCCAGTCCCTGGGCCAGAGCTCGTACCCGCTCGGCCGTTCTGGCGAGCAGTTG
Organism: Aeromonas sp. R6-2; assembly: GCF_040908155.1. Lineage (NCBI taxonomy): Bacteria > Pseudomonadati > Pseudomonadota > Gammaproteobacteria > Aeromonadales > Aeromonadaceae > Aeromonas > Aeromonas sp. R6-2. The sequence goes on from NZ_JBFODE010000044.1 coordinate 18,258, forward strand.
ACTGGCCTGTTGCACCGCTGCTTCGCCACCGGCCACCAACTCGGTTCCTCTGGCCACCGTCTTGGCCGTGGTGCGGGTCTGCTCCTGGATCTGCTGAACGCTGGCGGCAATCTCCCGGGTCGAGCCCTGGGTGCGCTGGGCCAGCTGGCGCACCTCGTCGGCCACCACCGCAAAACCACGCCCCTGATCGCCGGCCCGGGCCGCCTCGATGGCCGCGTTGAGGGCAAGCAGGTTGGTCTGCTCGGCGATGGAGGCAATGACCCCCGTCACCTGGCCAATCTGTTCACTCTGACCACGCAGCGCCCCCATGGCGCCGTTGGCCTCCTCGATCATGGCCGAGACCGCCTCCATGGCCCGGGTCATCAACCCCAGGCTCTGTACCACCTCACCCAACCCGACCTCGGTCGCCCTCGCCTCACGGGCCGTCTGCTCCACCGTGCCGGCAATGCCACGCGCCGCCCCCGAGATGTCGCTCATGGCCTGCGCCACCTGCTCGGACTGGGCCATCAACTCCCCCAGCAGCTGGCGCAGGGAGGTAGAGAGGGAGGCCACATCTCCCCCCGCCTCATCCACCCGCACCACCAGTCCCTGCAGGCCCGAGACCAGCTCTCTGAGTTGCCCCGTCATGCGGTTGACGGCAGCGGTCAGCAGCCCCAACTCGTCTCTGTGGCGACTGTCGAGGGGGGAGAGGGGCAGATTCCCCTCAGCCACCGACTCGGCCCGGCGAACCAGCGGATCGATCCCCAACCCCACCCGCCGTGCCAGCCAGATGGCGATGCTCATACCCAGCAACAGGGTGCTCAGGGTCACCATCAGCAACAACAGCGAGATGGTGGCGCCTGTTCTGGTCAGGGCCTCGGATATCTCGCGCACCGAGCCTTCGGCCTGGAGCACCCGCTGCTGCGCCTCGCCCACCAGCTGCTGCTGCCTCGGCTCAACCTGACTCGCCATCAGGTGGTTGGCCCGGTTCCAGTCTGGCGCCTGACGCAGGGAGATCACCTGCTCCACCAGTTCGTCGAAGGGGGTCATCATCTCCTTGAAGAGAGGCCAGAGATCCCGCTGGGTCTGACTCATCTCCGCGTTGCGGGCGTCGAGCTCGGTCACCCGTTGCCGGTGGAAGGCCTGATAGTCACGAAACTTCTGCAAGTAGTCGGGTGAGCCGGTGATCAGGAAGTCGCGCAGGGCGGAGAGGGCATTGGATAGGCTGTTATAGGCATCCCCCACCAATTTCAGAAACTGGCGGCGGTCGCCAGGCAGGGAGCCCGCCGGCGCGGCCACCTCCTCGTTGGCGAGGGACTGCAACTGATCGAGGGCCGCCTCGGCCAGGGGGCCGGCCTCTTGCAGCATCAGGGTATGGGCCGGCAGGTTCTCGTCGCTGTGGGCCAGTTGCCACACCTGCTCTTGCAAGGGGCGCATATCCCCGGTATTGGCGCCGGTCTGCTCGAGGTCCTGCCAGGCCTGTTGCCACTCCTGTTGCAGTCGCTTCGCCTGCTCCGGCTGAGCACCGAGGATGAGGTAACCACGCAGTGAAGAGACCGTCGCCACCAAAGCCTTCTGACTCGCCTCACCCCGTTGCAGGGTGGGGAGCGCCTCATCGAGCAGACGCTGCTGCGCCTCCTGCATCTGGCGTTGCTCCCCGTAGATAAGCAGCGAGCCCGCCAGCACCATCAGATTGATAACACCAAATCCTGCCAGTAGTTGATGCACTATTTTCATGAACGACCCTGTTCCTTATGGCGCATCCTGCGCCCTATTCACCACTCAGGCGGGGGATGACCTCTTGCCACTCCCGGTGCCACTCCTGCAGCTTCTCTCTGGGCATGGGGCGCCCGGAGAAGAAGCCCTGGCAGACATCACACCCCAAGCTGGCCAGTTGCTGCCAGGTCTCTATGTCCTCAACCCCCTCGGCCACCGACTTGAGCCCCAGCTTGCGAGCCAGCTCGATGCTCGACTCAATGATGGCAAGGCGGGAAGGGTCCCGATAACAGCCATCCACGAAGGAGCGGTCCAGCTTGAGTTCGGTGAAGGGGAGCAACGCCAGCTGCTGCATGGAGGAGTAACCGGTGCCAAAATCGTCGATGGAGAGGCCAAAGCCGTGCATCCGAAGGCGAGTCAGCACCTCGAGGGACTGGCCCAGATCCTTGACGAAGGCGCTCTCGGTCACCTCCAGGGTGATCAGCTCGGGGTTGATGCTCCAGCGCTGACACTGGTCGATCAGGATGGCACACAGATCCCCCTCGATGAGGGAGGTGGTCGAGAGGTTCATCGACAGGTTGAGAGAGAGCCCCGTCTCCTGCCAGAGGTGGCCATCCTTGAGGGTGGCCCGGATGATCTGCTCGGTCAGCTCATCGATAAGCCCCGAGTGTTCCGCCAGAGGGATAAAGCGGGAGGGCATGATCAGCCCCTGCTCGGGATGGAGCCAGCGCGCCAGCGCCTCGAGGCCGACCCACTCCCCGCTGGAGAAGGAGACTTTGGGCTGATACCAGGGGAGCAGCTCACCGTATTCCAGGGCCCTGCGCAGATCGTCGAGATCTATCTCCTGCCTCGCTCCCGCCTCCTTGCCCCGAACGGGATGGGGCCTCCAGCTCTCGATCATCTGCCGGATCCGGGCCTGACTGGCCGGTTTTTCCAACCGCCCCAACACCTGCAGACCGTAGGCACTGCTCATGCGCAGCACGGCGCCCACCACATCCTCCTCGAGCGCACTGGAGAGGATGATGCCACCGTGAAAACCGCTCAGGGAGAGGCGCCTGAGCAAGGCCATCCCGTCCATACCGGGCATTCGCAGATCACAAAAGAGGATATCCACCGGTTGGCTGTCACAGATGGCCAAGGCTTGCTCGCCATCGGCGGCCTCCAGCAAACGGCTGTACCCCAGTCCGCCGAGTTGGTGCAACAACGCCTTGCGCTGGAAGGCATGATCCTCCACCACCAGAATCACCACATCGTGCTGTCTATTGTTCATCGAGCCATAGTCCAATGTCGTTTTCGATTTGCTGCATCATTTGCCAAACGCTCTGTGCCAGAGGGGCAACCCTGTCCCATTGACGTAGACGCGCCACACTCTCCAGCCTGGCGGCCTCATCGGCCAACGACTCATATCCCGCCATCCGTGCAGCCCCCTTGACCCTGTGCGCCGCCTCGATGAGGGGAGCGGCCTCCCTGTGCTCCACGGCCTCTTCGATCACCCGCCCATCCTGGCGATTGGAGGCGATAAACTCTTGAGCCATGGCGCCCGCCGTCGCGACATCGCCAAACAACCTTATCCAATTATCAGCCAATTCAGCATATTGGGGATCCTCTGTGACAGTCGGCCCGGTCACTGCCGTCGTCGGCAACCATTGGGAGAGCATCTGCCACAGGGTCTCCAGGGTGTAAGGTTTGAACAGGCTGTCACTCATCCCCGAGTAGGCCATCTTGGCCACCGCCTCTCCCGAGGTGTCGGCCGTCACCCCTATGATGGGGCGCTCATCCCCTTGCTGACGCAGGCGCCGGGTCAGGGAGTAGCCATCGAGCACCGGCATGTGGCAATCGGTCAACAGCAGGTCAAACGGCTCTCTCTGCCAGACGGCAAGGGCTTGCTCCCCCTCTTCCACCACGGTGGCCGTCACCCCCAGGGTCTCCAGCTGGCGGGCAATCAGGGCGCGATTGATCGGATGATCGTCGGCGACCAGCACTCGGCCCACCAGGCGCCCTGGCGCTCGCTTGGCCATGACATCGCTACGGCTGGGGGCCAACAACTGCTGACAGCTCTCCAGCAACAGATCAGGGTAGAGAGGCTGGGTGCCAAGACGCCACCACTGCTTGTCCAGGCGGCTTCGCACCGCCTCGCGGGGGGAGAGGATGATGCCTCCCTGCATGCGGCTGCGCAACCGCTCCGACTCGCGGGCACCGAGCACCGCCTCCAGCTCCGCCTCATCGGCCAGCAGGAAGCCGTCATCGAGAGAGCCCAGTTGCTGCCGATCGACCAACTGCAAGATGGCTCCCTGACGCGTCAGCAGAGGATGCCAGGAGGCCTCCCCCAATACCCACCAGCGCCTTCCCTGCAGAGAGGGTGGCGTACTCCACGGGGAGGACAAGGGGAGGGTGAAGGTCACCGAGGTCCCCTCTCCCGGGGCGCTGACGAGCGTCAACTCCCCCCCCATCTGCGCGATCAACTGGTGGCAGATAGCCAATCCCAGACCAGTCCCCCCATAACGGCGGGAAATATCGGACTCCACCTGCTCGAAGGGGGTAAAGAGGAGCGACTGCTTCTCGGAGGCAATACCAATACCGCTGTCGGATACGGTAACCCGCAGCAGGGCACCATCCCCCTCCACCGCGATCCGAATACTCCCCCGCTCGGTAAATTTCACCGCATTGCTGAGCAGGTTGGAGAGCACCTGCCCCACCCGAATCGCGTCCAGCTCGGCCCTGTCGGGGACTCCCTCTCCCCACAGCAGCTCGACGGCAAGCCCCTTGCCATGGGCCTTGGCCGCATGGCCCCGCACCACGTCACACACCATGCGGCACAGCTCGCAGGGCTGAACATCCAGATGGAGCTGACCGGCCTCTATCTTGGAGAAGTCGAGTATATCGTTGACCAGATAGAGCAGGTTGTTGGTCGAGGCGACCACGTTGTGGAGCAGATAACGCTGGTCCTCATCCAGTGCACTCATCTGCAGCAGCTCCAGCATGCCGTGCATGCCCGAGATGGGGGTGCGCAGCTCATGGCTCATGGTGGCCAGGAAACGGCTGCGGGCCTGCATGGCACGCTCGGCCGTGTTACGGGCCTGCTGCAGCTCCAGGGCCTGACGGGTCAGCGCCGTGATATCTTGCACCATGACATAGAGCATGAAGCTGCCATCGGGCAGGGGGTCGACCCTACCCTTGACCTGGAAGTTGAGCACTTCACCGGAGGGGGCCGTGATAGGCAATACGAGATCGAGGCGATGTTCGGTCTCGACCTGATGTGCCAGTTGGGGGCCGAAGCGATCCAGATCAAGAGCATAACCGTGCAGCTCCAGCGCCTGGTGAAAACCGCTGGTTTGCAACAAGAGATCACGGCGTATCCCCAGCAAGGGCTCGATCCCGGCGCTGGCATAGAGAAACTCACCGACATTGAGACCCAGGTAATGGTACTGGTAGACGAAGCCCGGTACGTTGTCGGTCAACTGGGTCAGCCTGGACTCCATCTCCCGGGCATGGCGCTGGGCCTGACGCAAATCGGTGATGTCGGTGAGCACGGTCAGAATGCCCAGCTGTTTGCCATCGGCCCCCGACAGCCGCCGCTTGGTATAGAGCATCTCATGTTCCACACCATCCTGGAGCTGCACCTCCCCGTGGCCATTGATCTCGATACCACTCTCCCAGACCCGGGTGTCTTCGGCCATCACCCTCTCCCGTATCGCTTCGGGCAGGTTGTCCTTGAGCAGGTGGTGGTAGCTCCCCTTGAGATCGCGGCCGCCGAAGAAGAGATTGCGATAGGCTCGATTGGACATGGTGATCTCGTGATGTGCGTTGGTCAGCACCACCAGATTGGGCAGGGTATCAAGCAGCATCTGCACGAAGGCCAGTTGCTCGGCCAGACGCTGCTCCGCCTCGAGGCGCTGGCTTATCTGCCGGCGCAGGGTACGGTTCCAACCGAAGAAGATGAGACTACAAAGCAGGAAGAGCCCCCCAGCGATCCCTCCCCAGAAGAGAACCCGCTCACGGTTCACCCCCGTCTGTATGGTCAGACTGAGCCAGCGTTTTTCCAGTGTAGTGAGCTCTTCCCGGCTCACCGTCAGCAGGGCCTTGCTCAGGATCTGCTGCAGCAACTCCCGCTGGCGAAGTACGCCCATGGCGATGGGGAGATTGAGCTCTTCACCCGAATAGACCAACACATAGCGCTGGTTAAATCCCCTGGCAATGGAGTCCTGAAGGGTACTGATACTCATCAGCACATAATCGACACGGCCCGCATCGAGCAGTGCCAATAACTGGGTATCGCTGGGCACCAGGACGGTGGTCGCCCCAACCGCATCGAGCATTTCACCCTCGACCGAGGCGGCGACCATCCCCACCCGTTTGCCCCTTAGCAGATCGAGGCTCGGTAGCTCGGTGGCCCCCAGCCGGCCCACCACTACCCGCTTCACGCTGGCATAGTCAGGTGTGAAGAGGATGGAGCGACGGCGCACCGGTGTGGGCGTCATGGCAGGGAGAAAGTCCACCTTCCCCTCCCGCAGCAGTCGTTGACTCTCCTCCCAGGAGCGGGTCGGCACCAGAGTAAAATTCAGTCCGGTACGTTGCCTTATCAGACGCAGCAGATCGCTGAGATAGCCGCGCAGCTCACCGTTTTTATCGATCTCGCTAAAGCTGGGCCAATCCGGCGCGATGGCGAAACGCAAGGGGCCATGGTCCAACAGCCAATCCCGCTGGGCACGGGTAAAGCTGGCATTGTAAGGCGCTTGGGCACTTCCCAACTCCCCCAACGGCGAGGCCTCAAAGATGGCCTTTCTCTCATCGAGGGGGATCTGGTTCATGCCCCAGGTAATCGCCCTCTTCAACATGGGCTCACGAGTGGCGATAGAGATGGAGAGATGCATCGGATCCAGCCAGGCAGGCGTGACCACCAGCAGGGGCGATGAGGTGAAGTGCTGATACCATCTCAGGGTCGGCAAATCGGCCACATAAGCATCGAGGAGCTGCCGCTTGACCAGCAACACGCCCTCCTGATCGCTGTCGACCTCGACCACCAGCCCCATCCCCAATCCACGCAAGGCCTCACAGTTGGCACTGGCGCGCTCACAACCGACTCGCATCACGGCCGTTTGCTGTTGCGTCGGCTCAGGGGTTCCGTCCCGCAGCAACAGGGCCCTGGGGATATTGAGCAGCCCCAGCTCCAACCGCTCAGCCCCCTTGCCCGCAGGGCCGGCAAAGCCAAAGAGCAGGTCAACCTCCCCCCGGGTCACCGCCTCCTGGGCCAGATGGAAGGTGAGATAGGGACGAAAATGCACGGTGACCCCCAACACCTGTGCGAGATGCTGGGAAAAGTCGATGAGAGGACCACTGAATCCCCCTCTGCCATCGATGTAGAGATAGGGCGGCCACCCCTTGGCAGGTACCCCCATGCTTAATTCGGTGTGTACCTTCAGCCAGGCGCTCAGCCCCCTCTCGGCACCAATTCCAGAGGGACGCTCGACCGCCCCCGCCCACACGGGCAGCAGCAACCATAACAGAAGAGCTTTTAAGCAGAGGGTACGCATCGTGAATGTTTCATGTTAAATGGCCGGCAATAATAGTGTTTTTTCTCAATTTGAATAATAAAAAAACAATAAAACCAGTTGGCAGCGAATGAAATCCCCGCCTGAATCCTTTAGCGGAATAAAATGGGGAGGCCTCGCCTCCCCTTGCTTCGGGTCCGGGGGAAACGCCCCCCCGGGATTACCGTATTCGATTCCCAAGGCGAAAGCCGGTTTGATATTGCCGCTCCAGGATCAGGTTCACGGCCGGCCCCTGCTCACGCCCCTCCAGCCCGATGTCACGGAGCAGAGCCGGGGAGAGATGAACCGCCATGAGGCGACGCTCGATGCGGGCAATACGACGCTGTACCAGGCTTTCCACGCCACGCAGCAGAACCAGTTCGATAGACATAAAAGATCTCCGTCAGAGCCCGTCGGCACTCCCGGAGAGAGGAACATCACCCTGCGAAAGTGTCGCGGGTGATGATTAAAAGGGGGGTTATTCCCTGCTCATCCCACGCGAGAGACGTGCGCACGCATCCGCGCTCAGATGGCGCAGTGAGGTCGCTTGTTGGGTCATGAGTTGATTCATGATCGTCTCCTCGCAGATGAAAGGTTGAACAGGTTGCAGCAGTCTAAAAAAACGATGCCCCCATGGCAATCGGACTCATCCCATTTGGGGGTCACAGGCCACAGAGCAGGCGATACTCCTGCTGAATATAGGTGTCCGTCATACCGCTCACGTAATCGAGCAGCAGCCTGACCCTGTAATACCACTCCTGATGCGGTGGATCGGGGAAACGGGGATCCGCACAGGCGATGGCACGCTGATAGGCCCGGATATGGCGGGCCGAGAGGCGATGCACCAGGCGGCGCAGCACGAAGAGCCCCTGGCTGTCACCGGCCAGCAGCCCCTGAAAACGGTCGGTCGGCAGCGCCAACAACTCTCCGTAGGTATCCAGCACGGTGCGCAGGGCCGCATAGCCCTCCAGCTCCAGCGCCTCCACCTCTGGCCTCAGGAAGACCTCTTCGCGAGCCACCTGGCGCAGGCGATCCAGCGCCCTGGCTGGCGCCGTCTGACCGTGGAGCAAGGGGCGAGGGTAACGTCCGGCCAGGATCGCCTCGTGCTCGGCCAGATAGGTCCGGGCGGCCAACGCCACCAACTCGGCGGTGAGCCGCTCCCGAAAGGGGGCGAAGAAGCGCGGGTCCGTCGCCAGCGCCTCCTCGATCAGCTCGCCAAGGTAGGGCTCGGCACTCTCGCGCAGCGCCTTTTGCAGCTTCTCGCTGGAGAGAATGCGCCTGTCCACCGCATCCTCCAGATCGGCGATGCAGTAAGAGATATCGTCGGCCGCCTCCATGATATAGGCGAGGGGATGGCGAGCCCCGGGCTCCAGGCCGAGGGAGTGCCACAGCCCGGCGATAAGCGGGCGCTCACTCAGGTAGACACCGCACTTGGCCTGCCATCCCTCTCCCTTGCCCTCCCCCGGGTACTTGCACAGGGCCGCCAGCTGCCCCTGGGTGAGATCCAGCTCGTGCAATGAGTGCACCAGCCGCAGGCTCTGGGCATTGCCGTCGAAGTGGCAGAGGTCCTCCCGAAACGGGAGCCACCGGGGGAGGTTAGCCTGCCCCAAGGCCGCAAGGTAGCAGCGATCGTGATGGGTCTGCATCCACTGCCCTATCACCTGCTCCCCGAAGTGACCGAAAGGGGGGTTGCCCACGTCGTGCAGCAGGGAGGCCATCTCCACCAGGTTGATGAAGACCAGCGAAGGCACTCCGGCATCGGGCAGTGCCGCCAGGATCTGCCTGGCTATTTGACGACCCGTCTCCTGCACCTCGAGGGAGTGGGTGAGACGGCTGCGCACCGACGCCTTCACATCCAGGGGAAAGACCTGGGTCTTCTGCTGTAACCGACGCACGGGCGCCGCCTGGACAATGCGGGCCCGATCCCGTTCGGTCGCCTCGAGCAACCCCTCCCCGACCGGCCGCAAAGAGCGCAAGGGGGGGATCAAACGTGCATACATGGGTCTCTCCTCAGCTCTCTAGCCAGCGCCGCAGCGCCTTGAGATCCGCCGGATATTCACGGCGCATCGCCTCGATCCAGTCCTCCACGTTCTCCCACCAGGCGGGGAGATCGGGGCTCTGGATCTGCTGGGCCAGCCCCTGAATGCGGCGCAACCCGATGGAGCCTGCGGCCCCTTTGATTTTATGCGCCTCCTCGGCAATCCCCTTCTGATCCCGCGCCGTCATGTTGGAGTCGAGCACCGCCATATAGTCGGGCATCATCTTCTCGAAGAGATCGACGCTGGATCGCATCAGCGGCTTGCCCACCGCCCCGGCATAATCCTCCAGGAAGGCGAGATCGAGCACACCGCTGCCACCGCTCTCAAGCGGGGCCTCCTCATCCATGCCAGCAAACAGCCGCCCCAGCACATGGCGTACCGCCGCCGAACCGATGGGTTTACGCAGCACATCGACCATGCCGGCATCGAGGTAGGTCTGGCGATCGGTCACCAGATTGGCGGTGAGGGCCACCATGGGGGGCAACACCTCCCCGTAACGCTCGAGCAGAATGCGGGCGATATCGAAGCCGGTCATATCGGGCAGCTGAATATCGAGCAGGATGAGATCGAAATCATCCGGATTGGCCTTGGCCAGGGCCTCGGCCCCGTTTCGGGCCACCTCGACCCTGTGGCCAAACTTCTGCAGCAGGGCACTCGCGACCGTGATGTTGAGCTCCACATCCTCCACCAGGAGGATATCGAGACTCGGTATCTCGCCAAGCTCCCCCGGTGCCTCCGGGGCATCGGCCAGATCGACCTCCAGCTCCACGGTGAAACAGGCCCCCTCTCCCTGATCGCTGTCGACCATGAGACAGCCCCCCATGGCCTCCACCAGCTGACGCGAGACCGCCAGACCGATGCCGGTGCCGATGGCGTGCTTCTGCTCCCCCTTGACCTGATAGTACATGGCGAAGATCTTCTCCTGCTCCGCCGGGGCGATACCGATGCCGGTGTCCTCCACCTCGAAGTGCAGCGCCAATCGCTGCTCGTCGTCACCCGGATGAACCAGACAACGCACCGTCACGCCGCCCTCGTCGGTAAACTTGACCGCATTGCCCACCAGGTTCCAGAGGATCTGTCGCAACCGGGTGCCATCGGCCATGACGAAGCGAGGCACATCCCCATCCCGGTCGAAATGCAGATAGAGCCCTTTCTGCTCCGCCTGAATACGCGACAGGGTTTCGAGTTCGTCGAGGAAGGCCGGCAGCTCGAGACGGGCCGGGGCTATCTCGAGGCGACGGCGGTCGAGTTTGTCCAGATCGATGATGTCGTTGAAGATATTGCCCAGGGTCACGGCGCTCAGGTGGATGGTCCTGAGCTGCTGATGACGGGTCTCGTCGAGGGGGGTATCGAGCAGGATGCGGCTCAAGCCCACGATGCCGTTGAGCGGTGTACGCAGCTCGTGGCTAATGGTGGAGATGAAGGTGGTCTTGTCGCGGCTCGCCTTCTCCAGCTTGTCCTGATACTGCTTGCGCTCGGTGATGTCACGGCCAAAGCCGAGCAGGCCCAGGCGCTTGCCGAAGCGATCGTAGAAGGGAACCTTGCGCAGCTCGAAGTAGGCCTTGCGCCCGTCCGGATACTCCAGCCACTGCTCATAGGTGAGCGGACTGTCGTCGTTAAAGACCTTGCGATCCGTCTCCACGATACGGGCCGCGATATCGGCCTTGTAAACATCGAACGGGGTGAGACCGATAAGCTCCGACTCGCTGCGCCCGGTCAGCTCCTCCATGGCCCGGTTACAGCCGGAGAACTGCTCCTGTTCGTTGCGGTAATAGACCAGATCCGGTGAGCAGTCGATAAAGGAGCGCAGCAGGGCGGTGCGCTCCTCCAGATGGAGCTGGGCCTTCTCCCGCTGGAACACCTCGTTTTCGAGATCCTCGATGGCCTGCTGGCGGGCCTTCTCCAACTGCTGGGTCTGGCCAATCTGGGCATTGAGGCGGGTGATGTTCTCCTGCAGTTGGCGGTTAAGCTCCAGATCCCGCTCACGCATCTCCTGCAGCTTGGTCACCATACGACTCAGGCGCTGGCGGGAGTCTTCCAGCTGGTCGACCACGATGGAGAGAAAGTAGACGGCCCAGGGGGTCACCAGCAGGCCGAAGAAGATGGAACGCACCAGATCGACCATGTCGACCGCATTGCGTAAAAACAGGGTCACCCCCATCTGTATCGACACCGCCAACACTATGATGCCGGTCGCCAGCAACATGCTGAAACGCACCAGACCGAGCTTGGTCATCAGGTCGACGTAATACTGGGCCCACGACTTGATCTGCTTCATCCATCCGATCCCTTCTCATATTTGGCCAACAGCATACCAGTCGGCGCGCCCGGACTCACCTGCCCGAATGTCGCCCAGCTCGCAGGGAATTGATTTAATATGGGCCGGGTCGCAGGGAATTGATTTAATATGGGCCGGGTCGCGCCCTGGTCATCCCGGATTCATCACAGATGGCTATCATGCGCGCCCGATCCCCACCCTGCTCAGGAGACCACTGAATGAAATATGCCTTGCTGCCACTGGCCCTGCTCGGCGCTCACCCGGCGCTGGCCGATGTGACCACCATCCCCACCCAATCCGGTTTTTCCGGGTTCGTCATGGGGGGCGTGACGGCCCGCCAGTATGAATCCAATCTCTTCAAGGGAGACAAGGGGGACTCACGCCTGGATGCGCTCGACACCAGCCCATCCCGGCATGACGCTCTCAAGCCCCTGTTCGGGGCCGATCTTCGCTACACCTTCGCCGAGACCGGTACCCAGATCTTCCTGGGTAACCTGATCCAGGATGCGGTGCGCTACGATCTCACCCAGCAGCTGGGCATTCGCCAGCAGTGGGGCAATCTGGGCATCTTCTCGGCCGGCTATGTCTTCTCGGCCATGCCCACCGAGACCTGGAGCGATCCCTATTTCGTCTCGGGTGAGCGCAGCGAAACCGACTACAGCACCCGGGGTGTGCGGCTGGGCTGGGACAACATAGGCCACAGCAAGGTGAATGCGGCCTACACCTGGCGACGCAGCCAGGTCGACGACGAGCAGAGTGGCCGGCAGTTGGTGAGCCAGGGGAAACTGAGCCAGGAGCAGGCGGCCATGCTCGATCGCAACGGCGATCTGCACCGACTCGAATTCTCCTACGACTGGCAGCTGCCTTCGGGCCACTTGTTGAGCCCGGCCCTCATCTACAAGCGGGCAGAGCTCGATGGTGCCGCCGAGCGCAGCGACACCCTGCATCTGCAGTTGACCCATGCCCTGCGCGGACCACAGTGGAGCCTGGTGTCAAACCTCTACGGGGGGTGGCGCCACTACGACGAGGCCAACCCCATCTACGGCCAGAAGGCCGATGCCAACGAATGGGGCGCCAGCAGCACCTTCTTCTGGCACCGTCTGTTCGGGGTTGAGCCGCTCAGCGTCTTCGTAAGCGCCTCGTGGGGCAGTGCCGACGCCGATATCGACTTCTACGACTCGACCATGCTCGCCGTCAGCACCGGGCTCATGTACCGGCTCTGACAGCCGACCCCGTTTAGAGCAGATCCTTGAGACGGTACCAGAGCATACCAAGTGCCAAGAGGGGGGAGCGCAGATGAGGTCCCCCCGGGAAGCGCAGATGGGGCACGGCGGCGAAGAGATCGAAGCCCCGGCTGTGGCCATGGATCGCCTCGGCGAGCAGGCTGGCAGCCAGGTGGGTCGCATTGACCCCGTGCCCCGAGTAAGCCTGGGCGTAGTAAACATTGGGATGATCCGGCAAGCGCCCGATCTGCGGCAATCGGTTGGCGCCGATACCAATCATCCCTCCCCATTGAAACTCGATGGCGGTCTCGGCCAGCTCGGGGAAGACCCGTAGCAGCTTGGGTTGCATGAAGGCCTTGATGTCCTTGGGGTCGCGCCCAGAGTAGTTGCAGGCTCCCCCGAACAACAGGCGACCGTCCGCCGAGAGACGATAGTAGTCCAGCGCCACATTCTGATCGCACACCGCCATATTCTGCGGCAGCAGCCGCTCACGGACCCGCTTGGGCAGTACCTCGGTAGCCAGAATATAGGAGCCTGCCGGCAGCACCCTGGCCCCCAGCTCCCGATCCAGTTCGTTGAGATAGGCGTTGCAACCGAGCACCAGGGTATCGGCCTCGACCCTTCCATGGCGAGTGGTCACCCTGACCTTGCTACCGTAGTCAACCCGCGTCACCTGGGAGTGCTCGAACAGGCGCACACCTAAAGAGGCGGCGGCGCGGGCCTCACCGAGGGCCAGATTGAGGGGATGCAGATGGCCAGAGCCCATATCCACCATGCCACCTATGTAGCGATCCGAGCCGACGATGGCGTGGATCTCCTCCTTCGGCACCTGGCGCACCTCGAAGGGGTAATCGAGTGATTCCAGGTGACGCTGGGCCGCCTCGAAATCCACCAGGTGGCGCCACTTGGTTGCCAGATCGCAATAACCCAGGGTGAGATCACACTCAATCCCGAAACGGGCAATGCGATCCTTGACCAGCTGCACCGCCTCGATCCCCATCCGATCCAGCTCGCGCACCCCTTCCTCTCCGATATAGCGCGCGAACTGGCTGGTATCGTGGCCAACCCCGCGAATAAGCTGGCCACCATTGCGCCCGGACGCTCCCCAGCCGATGCGTCGCCCCTCCAGCAGAACCACGTCATAGCCGAGTTCGGCCAGATTGATGGCGGTGTTGAGGCCGGTAAAGCCCCCCCCGACGACGCAGACATCGGCGCGGATCTCCCCCTCCAGTTCGGGCCAGAGGGTGTCGTCATTGCGGGTTGCGGCGTAGTAAGAGTGGGGGTGTTCCTGTGCTCCAGGGGTCATCATCAGCATCCTGCCAGTGAATAAGATGTTTACCAAACTAAACGAATTTGGCCGCTATGCCCACTACTCCGGCTGTGATGTTTATCAAACAAAAACAAAAGGCGCCCCGAAGGGCGCCTTTTCATGCAATCGAGGTGCTGTAACGAATTACAGTACGTCGATGGCGTTCAGGTCGGAGAAAGCCTGCTCCAGACGCTTGATCATGGAAGTCTGGCCTTCACGCAACCATACGCGCGGGTCGTAGTACTTCTTGTTCGGCTTGTCGGCACCTTCCGGGTTGCCCAGCTGGCCTTGCAGGTAAGCTTCGTTCTTCTTGTAGAAGTTCAGCAGACCTTCCCAGGTCGCCCACTGGGTGTCGGTGTCGATGTTCATCTTCACCACGCCGTAGGAGATGGACTCGCGGATCTCTTCCAGAGTGGAGCCGGAGCCACCGTGGAACACGAAGTCCAGGCTCTTGGCCGGCACACCAAACTTCTCGGAGACGTACTTCTGGGAGGCGTCCAGGATGGAGGGGGTCAGCTTGACGTTACCCGGCTTGTAAACACCGTGCACGTTGCCGAAGGAGGCAGCGATGGTGAAGCGCGGGCTGATCTTGGACAGACGCTCGTAGGCGTAAGCCACGTCTTCCGGCTGGGTGTACAGGGCGGACTGATCCATGTGGCTGTTGTCCACGCCATCTTCTTCGCCACCGGTGCAACCCAGTTCCAGCTCCAGAGTCATGTCCATCTTGGCCATGCGGGTCAGGTACTCGCAGCAGATGTCGATGTTCTCTTCCAGAGACTCTTCGGAGAGATCCAGCATGTGGGAGGAGAACAGCGGCTTGCCGGTCTCGGCGAAGTGCTTCTCGCCGGCTTCCAGCAGACCGTCGATCCACGGCAGCAGCTTCTTGGCAGCGTGGTCGGTGTGCAGGATCACCGGCACACCGTAGGCTTCGGCCACGGCGTGAACGTGCTTGGCACCGGAGATGGCACCGATGATGGCAGCCTTCTGACCTTCCAGCTTCAGACCCTTACCGGCGGTAAAGACGGCGCCGCCGTTGGAGAACTGAACGATGACCGGAGCCTTCACCTTGGCGGCCGCTTCCAGCACGGCGTTGACGGAGTCGGTACCGACGCAGTTGACCGCCGGCAGGGCAAAGCCATTCTCCTTGGCGACAGCGAATACCTTCTGAACGTCATCACCGGTGATAACGCCGGGTTTTACGAAGTCGAAAATCTTCTTAGACATGTTTCTCGTCCTATTCTCGTATGCCGATAAAAAATTGTGGGGGTTCATCATGAACCGGCATGGGCGGGCACATGATAGACGAAACGGGAGGCTTTTGCCCCCCGTTTCGGGTCACGATCAGGCTTTGGCGCGCTCTTCCAGGATGGCGACGGCCGGCAGCTTCTTGCCCTCTACAAACTCCAGGAAGGCGCCGCCGCCGGTGGAGATGTAGGAGACCTTGTCGGCAATGCCGAACTTGTCGATGGCGGCCAGGGTGTCACCACCGCCAGCGATGGAGAAGGCCGGGGATTCGGCGATGGCGCGGGCGATCACTTCGGTACCCTTGGCGAACTGGTCAAACTCGAACACGCCGACCGGACCGTTCCACAGGATGGTCTTGGCGTTCATGATGATGTCGGCCAGGGCCTTGGCGGAATCCGGACCGATGTCGAAGATCATGTCGTCGTCAGACACGTCAGCCACAGACTTGGTGGTGGCCGGGGTGGTCTCGGAGAACTCTTTACCCACGACTACGTCGGTGGTGGCCGGGATGGAGGTCTCGGCAGCCAGCTTCTTGGCGGTGTCGATCAGGTCGTGCTCGCACAGGGACTTGCCGACGTTGTGACCGGCAGCGGCGATGAAGGTGTTGGCGATGCCACCACCGACCACCAGCTGGTCAGCGATCTTGGAGAGGGACTCCAGTACGGTCAGCTTGGTGGAGACCTTGGAGCCACCGACGATGGCAACCATGGGACGAGCCGGGTTGTCCATGGCCTTGCCGAGGGCTTCCAGCTCACCAGCCAGCAGCGGGCCGGCACAGGCAACCGGCGCGTACTGAGCCACACCGTAGGTGGAGCCTTCGGCGCGGTGAGCGGTACCAAATGCATCCATTACAAAGACGTCACACAGGGCGGCGTACTTCTTGGCCAGCTCTTCGGTGTTCTTCTTCTCACCCTTGTTGAAACGGCAGTTTTCCAGAACGACCAGCTCACCGGCGGCGACGTCCACGCCATCCAGGTAATCCTTGGCCAGGCGAACTTCGCAGGACAGAGCGTCTTTCAGATAGTTGACGACCGGTTGCAGGGAGAACTCTTCGTTGTACTCGCCTTCGGTCGGACGACCCAGGTGGGAGGTGATCATCAGCTTGGCACCCTTCTCCAGAGCCAGCTTGATGGTCGGCAGGGTGGCTTTGATCCGTGCATCGGAGGTGACCTTGCCGTCTTTTACCGGCACGTTCAGGTCAGCACGGATCAGGACGCGTTTACCAGCCAGATCCAGGTCGGTCATCTTGATAACAGACATATTCAGTCCTCTATATTTTTCCAGGTAATGTTAAAAACAGTAACCTTGTCCCCGGGGCAGGCTCAGCCTGCAACCATCATGGCCCGGGTGGTATCCAGCATCCGATTCGCGAAGCCCCATTCGTTATCGCACCACATCAACATCTTGACGAGGTTGGCATCGCTCACCCGGGTCTGGGTACCATCAATGATGCACGAATGGGCATCATGATTGAAATCGACGGAGACCAGGGGCTCTTCCGTGTAATCCAGAATACCCAGTAATGTACCTCTGGATGCCCGTTGCAGGGCTTGATTTACGTCAGAAACCGACACTTTTTTTCGCACCGTGATACTCAAATCCATGGCGGTGACATTGATGGTGGGCACCCGTACCGCGATCGCTTCGAACTTGCCGGCGAAGTGGGGCAGGATACGCTCCAGCCCCTTGGCCAGCTTGGTGTCCACCGGAATGATGGATTGGCTGGCGGCCCGGGTTCGGCGCAGATCACCGTGGTAGGCGTCGATCACCTGCTGGTCATGCATGGATGAGTGAATTGTAGTAATAGTACCACAATTTATTTCGAATTCTCGATGCAATGTTTCGATGACGGGGACCACGCAGTTGGTGGTACAGGAGGCGTTGGAGACGATCCGTTCACGCCCGCTCAGCACCCCGTGATTGACCCCGTAGACGATGGTCGCGTCCACATCCGCATCGGCCGGATGGGAGAAGAGCACCTTGCCTGCCCCCGCCGCCAGATGCTTCTCGGCATCCGTGCGCGAGCCAAACACGCCGGTGCAGTCCAGTACCACGTCAACCTTCAGTGCCCGCCACGGCAGATTGGCCGGATCACTCTCGGCAAACAGGGGGATGAGATCCTCGCCCACCTGCATGCTGTTGCCCGCCAGCTCGACCGGGAAGCGGAAACGACCGTGGCTGGTGTCATAGCGAGTGAGGTGCGCCATGGCCTTGGGATCGGCCAGCTCGTTGATGGCCACTATCTTGATGTTCTTGTCGCGGCCGCTCTCGTAGAGGGCGCGCAGCACGTTGCGGCCGATGCGGCCATAGCCGTTGATGGCAATGCGGATCATCGGAGCAAAGCCTCCTTGAAGGTGCCTCTGGCCAGCAGGGCCGCACCGAATACGCCGGCGCTGTCACCCAGGGTTGGCCTGATGATAGGGGTGGTGAATCTGGGGTTGAAGAGGTAAGGCAGCACGCTCTGGCGTCCGGCGCTGTACAGGCTCTCGATGTTGCCGACCCCGCCACCGATGACGATGACATCGGGGTCGAGGATGTTGACCACGTTGGCGATGGCCTGACCAAACAGGCGGTGCAACCGGTCCAGGGTCTGACGGGCATGGGCATCGTGAGAGGCCGCTGCGGCAATCTGGGGCAAGTGGAGCAGGCGCTGGCTCTTCTCCCGGTACCAGGCCTCCAGAGCCGGACCCGAGATGAAGGTCTCGACACAGCCGCGCTTGCCACAGTAACACTCGGGACCGTCGGGGGAGAGCTCGTTGTGGCCCCACTCGCCGGCGATGCCGTGGTGACCGTTGAGGATGCGACCATCGACCACTATTCCGGAGCCGACCCCGGTGCCCATGATGATGCCAAACACCACCCGCGCCTCGGGAAACTGATCACGCACGGCACCCAGGTGGGTTTCGGCCAGGGCGAAACAGTTGGCATCGTTGGCGATGAGGACAGGCATGGCGAGTCTGGCTTCCAGATCTTCCTTGAGGGGACGGCCGTTGAGCTCGGTGGTGTTGCAGTTCTTCATCACCCCGGTCTGGGGATCCCGTGCCCCGGGAGTCCCTATGCCGAGCCGCTCGGGGCGAGCTCCCAGCATGGCCACACAGCGCTCGACCAGGGTAGCTATCCCCTCAAGGATGCCCGCATACCCCTGATCGCGGGGAGTGGCCTGCCGCTCGCGCAGCACCACCCTGTCCCCCTCCAGCACCACGCACTCCATCTTGGTGCCACCCAGATCGACTCCCCAGTCCTGGCTCATGCTCACTCCTGATTCCATGCCCCCGGCAAAGGGGGCAGTGTAACACCTTGCCGAAAACAAGACAGGGCCCGCAGGCCCTGTCTCTTCATCATGGCAATGGCTTACTTCTTGGCCTGCTCTTTGGCGTCGTCGGCAGCCGGCTTCTCGATGGCCAGCAGCTCAACGTCAAACACCAGTACGGAGTTGGCCGGGATGGAGCCAGCACCGTGCTCGCCATAGGCCAGCTTGGACGGCAGGACGAACTTGAACTTGGAGCCGACCGGCATCAGTTGCACGCCTTCGGTCCAACCCGGGATCACCTGGTTGAGGGGGAAGGTGGCCGGCTCACCACGATCGACAGAGCTGTCGAACTTGGTGCCGTCGATCAGGGTACCCGTGTAGTGCACCTTGACGATATCGGTGGCCTTGGGCTTGGCGCCCTCACCCATCTTCTCGACCTGGTACTGCAGGCCGGATTCGGTGGTCTTGACCCCTTCCTTCTTGGCGTTATCGGCCAGGAAGGCCTCACCCTTCTTCAGGTTGTCGGCAGACTCTTGCTCGGCCTTGACCTTGGAGAGCTCGTTGATCTTGGCATCATAGGCCTGCAGGGCCTTCTGGATCTCCTCGTCGCTCATGGAGGCGCTCTTGGCCAGACCGTCGGTCACCCCTTTGAGGATGACGCTGTTGTCCAGCTTGATACCCAGCTCCTGCTGACGCTCCAGGGTATTGGCGATATAGCGCCCCATGGAGAGACCGATGGCGTAACCGGATTGCTCCTCAAAGCTCTTGGCGTCGGCCTTGGCACCCTCGGCCGGCTTGGCGGCTTCGGTCTTGGTCTCGGCGGGAGCCGCCGGCTTCTCGTCCTTCTGGCACGCAGTCAGACCTACGGATACGGCAGCAGCCAGCAGGGACATCTTCAGAAATTTGTTCATCAGTTTCTCCAAAACGTAAAACCGCTCTCGATTCCTTCTTGAAATGAGAGGTTTATGGCAACAAACGCCTTATACTAACCCTCGAATTCGGGCGAACAAGAGCATGAGACAGGAAAAATGCAAAAAAGTGCCATCCTATTTCTGTTGTGCCCCCTGCTGCTCTATGGCTGCGACAAAAACGCGGTGCAGCCCCAGCAGACCCGAGAACTCTCCTACCAGGGGGCGCTGACCGCCGATCTCTCTGCCGATAGCCACACGGCTCTGGTTTCCACGGCTCAGCAGATGACGGTGTGGGACCTGAAAGAAGACAGGCAACGCTATCGTTGGGAGATGCCCTCCCCGGATGGCAACCTGGTCTTCGTCACCCGCTTCTCCCCCGCTGCAAGCCATGCGGTCACGGCCACCCCCACCACCTTCTCGCTCTGGAGCCTCGCGGATGGCCACTCGGTCGGCTTCTACTCCCTGCCCGAATCACGTCTGCGCGACATCACCCTCTCGGAGAGCGGGCGCTTCGTGCTGATTGGACGCGAGGATGGCAAGGCGGAGTTTGTAGACCTCACCACAGGCCGACGCTTGCAGTTCCTTGGCCACAGCGAGCAGGTCAATACCGTAGACCTTTCCGCCAACGGCCGCTATGCCCTGACCGGGGGTAATGATTACACCGCCTACCTGTGGGACACCCAAAGCGGTCAGGTGATCCATCGCTTCAACCATGGCAGTCGGGTCACCCTGGTACGCCTCGATCCCCGGGGGCGCTATGCCTTTACCGCCAGCAGCATGGGCCAGGCTCGCATCTGGGAGCTGGTCAGCGGCAAAGAGGTGAGCCGGCTGCAGATGAAGCATCGCCAGGAGATCTACAGCGCCGCCCGGTTCGTCAACGACGGCCAGTGGCTGCTGACCGGCTCGCCCTCACGCCAGGCCAACCTGTGGCGGGTGAGTGACGGAGCCCCTCTGGACGAGTGGCTGGTCACCCCCAGAGAAGGCCCCCGCCCCTCCAGCGCTGTGGTCTATGGCGTGGCTTTGGGCGACAATAGCCGGGTTGTCACTGTCAGCTCCAGCGGCCTGGCCGAGACCTGGAGCCTCAAGTAAAGGAAGGTTATGGAAAAGCAGCAGTTGCTCGAACGCATCGAAACCCTGGAGAGCCGTCTGGCCTACGCCGAATACACGGTGGAGCAGCTCAACGAAGAGGTGACGGTGCAGGGGCGCGAACTCGACAAGATGCGCCAACTGGTCCATCTGCTGGCGGATAAGTTCAAGGCGATGCAGCCGACCCAGATTGCCAGCATGGCCGAAGAGACACCGCCGCCTCACTACTGAGCGGCGACAAAAAAGCCCGCATCACGCGGGCTTTTGTCATTCTGGCTATCAATGATGATGGCCCTTGCCACCACAACCGCCACCACCGCAGCAGCCGCCATGGCCTTGCTCTTCGTCATCATGATGGTGGTGACCACCGCCACAGCAGCCGCCGTGGTCATGATCGTGGTCGTGATCATGATGGTGATGACCGCCGCAACCACCTTCACCATGAACATGGCCATGAGCCAGCTCTTCGGCGGTGGCCGGACGCACATCCTTGATCTCGACCTTGAAGCCCAGGGTCACGCCCGCCAGGGGATGGTTGCCATCGACCTTGACGAACGCCTCGGAGACCTCGACCACGGTCACCGGACGGTGGCCATCGTCGGTCTCGGCCACGAAGGTATCACCCTCGGCGACATCCATGCCGTCAAACAGCTCACCGGGAACCTCTTGAACCAGCCCCTCATCGTATTCGCCGTAGGCCTGCTCGGGGCTCAGGGTCACCTCAAAGGCATCGCCCACGGCGCGACCTTCCAGAGCCGCTTCCAGGCCGGAGACCAGGTAACGGGTACCGTGCATATAAACCAGCGGCTCTTTGCCGACCGTGGTATCGATCACCTCGCCGTGCTCGTCGGTAACCGTGTATTCCAGCGTAACTACGCTCAGGGGAGCTACTTTCATGTCAGGAATCCTGCTGAGTGAAAAAACGGCCCAAGCATAACCGAAAACCACCGCCTCGCCTATGCCTCATCAAGGGCGAAAGACGCCGATCACCTCCTCCTCTGCCCGGGTCACCCGGGTCACCTCTTCGCTGGGGCGCACCTGAGTGTCACCGCACTCGCTACAGGTCACCTTCTCGACTCCATGCTCCAGATACAGCATCATGGTGTCCATTTTGCCGCAGGCGGGACAGACCGCCCCGGCGATAAAGCGTTTTTTACGTCGGGTTTCCATTTGTGTTACCTCCCGGCAGCATCATATCAGGGTTTCCTCATGCATCACGCCATCGAATTTCTCACCGGTCACGCGGCCGTCCTCTCCTTTGGCAAGCGCCTGCGCCTTCCCCAGGGACGATTGCTGCAGGTTCGCCACGGCATGGGGTTACTGCGCCTTGGCAACCGGGAGCAACTGCTCTGTGACGGGGAGTGCTTCTGGCTCCCGGCCAACTGCCTGGCCGCCTTCACGCCCTTGCGCGGTAGCCAATGGCGGGAGGCTCGCTTCTCGGTACGCCAACCCCAGCCCTCCCTGTCGGGCTGGCTTCACCCCTCCCCCCTGCTCGAGGCCCTGCTCGACGATCTGACCCAATGGCAAGAGGAGCGAGAGTGGCAAGGCCCCTATGGGGATCGTCTGCGGGTCCTGTCCGACCTGCTGCTGCGTCACCCGCTGCACCCTGAGCCGACACCCACGACGCTGCAACAGGAGTGGCAAGGGCTCAACCAGGGGCTCATCCCCGCCGAGGTGAGTGAGGATCTGGCGGCACTGGTGGCCCAGTATCGCCTGATCCGTGCCGATCGTCAGCTCAAGGGAGGGCAAGCTATCGCCCCCGTACTCGCGGCGCTGGGCTACCCGGATGAACTGAGCTGGCAACAAGAATTAGCCTGCTGGCTACAGGAGTGATCGCCACGCCTCCCCTATGCTGTTAACAGTGAGCAGAGGAGGCAAACCATGAAAGCATGGTGGTTGATGGTTCTGGCGGTGACCTGTGTCGAGGCCAACATCCGGGTCGAGATCTTGACGGACTCCAGTTATGCCCCTTACTCCTGGCAGGAGGGCCAGGAGGCACGTGGCATTTATCCCGACATAGTGCGGGAAGTGGCCAAGGCGATGCCCGAGTTTGAACTGGTACTCAAGCCCGTGCCCTGGCGCCGGGCTCTTAGCATGGTGGAACAGGGCAAGGCCTTTGCCGTGCTGCCCCCCTATTACAATCAGGAGGAACGCCCCTGGATCTGGCCCTACTCCCAACCCCTGCTCGACGAGGAGGTGGTGGTGCTCTGTAGCGACAAGCTCGCCAGCAACACCGACGAGGCTCGCTTTCCCGACGACTATTTCGGCCTGCGTTTTGGCATGAATGCGGGCTTTGCCATCGGAGGAAAAGCCTTCTGGGAGGCGGTCTCTGCCGGCAAAATTGAGCAGGAAGAGGCCAAGAGCAACCGTGAGAATTTGCTCAAGATCCTGCGTGGTCGGGTCGATTGCACCATCAATGACAAGCTCTCTCTGCTGGCCGAGATGCTGACCATGATAAAAGATGGACACCTCGCCCTCGAAGACATGGGTCGCCTGCGCCAGGGCCCGGTGGTAACCCGTGAACAGGGCTTTCTGGGCTATGCGGCCAACGACAAGGCCTTTCCCTTCAAGGAGCAGTTTGTGAAGCAGTTTGATCACGCCCTGCACCAGTTGCGCCAGCAAGACGGCATCAACCGCATCGTGGAGAGCCATGTGGGAAAGTCCCAACGCTGAGGCCGGCTCCGGCAAAGCCCCAGCAAACACCATTGTCTCCGGATAACACTTTTGAGAGAGCACCCGCCCCATGACTCCTTTTTTTCGTTATGCTAGGAGCGCCCTCTCTCCTATCTACTCGGGATATCAACCATGAAGAGCAAGGCGAACCAGTCGCAAGGGATGCTGCTTTTCCGACTCACCCGGCAACAGCTGTTTGCCATCGGCACCCTCAAGGTCAAAGAGATTGTGCCCTACACACCGTTGACCGCCATACCCAAGAGCCATTCGACCGTGCTCGGCGCCGTCAGCCTGCGCGGCCATACCCTGCCCATCATCGACATGGCCAAGGCGGTGGGCTATCAACCGCTCCGGCAAGAGGAGTTCAAGGATTGTTTCATCATCATCACCGACTGCCGTCGCACCCTGGTCGGTTTTCTGGTGCGGGGCATAGAGCGGATCGGCGAGTGCAACTGGCGCGATATCACGCCACCACCGGCGAGCCTTGGGCATAACATCTTCGTCACCGGCGTCACCCGTATTGGCGAGCAACTGGTGCAACTGCTCGACGTGGAGCTGATCCTCTCCCGGGTCTTCCCCGATGCCCCCGACCACCTCTATCCCCTGCTCACCGATGTGCAGCGGGAGATCCTCAAGCCCATGCAGATCCTGATGGTGGATGACTCGGCGGCGGCCCGTAAGCAGCTGATGGTCGCCCTCGACTATATCAACATCCCCTATCGGGTCTGCGGTAATGGACAGGATGCCCTCAACCTGATGCAGGAGGCCGCCAGTCAGGGGGCTCCCATCGACATCCTGGTGAGCGATATAGAGATGCCCGGGCTCGATGGTTATGAGCTCTCCTTCGAGGTACAAAACGATGCACGCCTCGCCGGGGCCTACATCATTCTGCACACCTCCCTCTCGAGCGAGATCAGCGTAGAGCGAGCCCATCAAGTAGGGGCTCACGAGGCGCTCACCAAGTTTGAGGCCAACGAGCTGATCCAGGCCATGCTGCGCGGCGCCGAACATCACAAGACGCTGGTCGGACAATGATAATAGAGAGTCGCTTCCGGGCCCCCTGGTGGGCCCTCAATCCTCATCTGCAAACCATCTTACCCAAGTGGCTGCGCCGGATGCCGGCCCGCTTCATCGCCGAGCGCTTCGAGCTGAGCGACGGAGACTTCGTCGATCTCGCCTGGAGCGGAGCTGTCACCCCCGACAATCGTCCTCTGATCGTGGTCTTTCACGGCCTGGAGGGGAGCATCCACTCCCACTACGCCAAAGGGCTGTTCACCCATCTGCAGCAACAGGGAAGGGAAGCCGTCTTGATGCACTTTCGCGGCTGCAGTGGTGAACCCAACCGCCATCTCGAGGCCTACCACTCGGGCGCCATCCGGGATGCCCAGGAGCTCATCGCCGAGCTGAGCCGCCGCTTTGCGGGCAAGCCGTTGATCGCCATCGGTTTCTCCCTGGGGGGGAACATGTTGGTCAACCTGCTGGCTCGTGCCTGCCCGGCGGCACTGACCGCGGCCGTAGTGGTCTCGGCCCCGCTGCAATTGGAGAGCTGCGCCGATCGCGTCAACCAGGGCTTCTCCAGGGTCTATCAGACCTACCTGCTGCGCACCATGCGCCGCAATCTGCTGAGCAAGATCCGGCAGCAGCAGAGGGCGAGCGAGCGCTGGCAACCGAAACAGGTGGAACAGATCGCCACCCTGCGCGACTTCGACGAGCGGGTCACCGCCCCCCTGCACGGTTTCGAGAGCGCCAGCCACTACTACCAGCGTTGCTCTGGCCTGCCACTGCTGGCCCAGATTCCCATTCCCACCCTTATCCTCCACGCCGCCGACGACCCCTTCATGTCACAGAGCGTGATCCCGCGCCCGGAGCAACTCTCTCCCCAGGTGCGCTACGAGCTGAGCCGACGCGGCGGCCACGTAGGCTTCCTGCAAGGTACCCCATGGCGTCCGCGTTTCTGGCTCGACGAGCGGATCGACCAATGGTTGCAAGAGGTCACGCCCTAAAAAGGGGTTGCAGAGCCCAACGTGCAGGGCACAATAGGCCCTCTTTTCAGAGGGCCCCTTCCATGATCATCCCCTGGCAGGCCATAGAGGCCGATACCCTGCACAACCTGATCGAATCGTTCGTGCTGCGCGAGGGCACCGACTACGGGGAGGCTGAAGCCAGCCTGGAGGAGAAGGTGGCCGCGGTACGCCTGCAGCTCGAGAGCGGCAGTGCCGTCGTCGTCTACAGCGAACTGCACGAAAGCGTGGACATCATCCCGCGAGATCGCTTCCCCCGGGAGGCTTGACCGCTTTCCCATCGGCCCCGTATAACGGAGATTATCAAGGAAGAGGACTCCCCATGTCGGCCAAACACCCCATCATCGCCGTGACCGGCTCCTCCGGTGCCGGAACCTCCACCTCCACCATCGCCTTTCGCTCCATGTTTCATCAGCTGGGCTACAAGGCGGCCGTGGTGGAGGGGGACAGCTTTCACCGCTACACCCGTCCCGAGATGGATGTCGCCATTCGCCGGGCCCGGGAGCAGGGGCGTCACATCAGCTACTTCGGCCCGGAGGCCAACGACTTCGCCCTGCTCGAGCAGTTCTTTCAAGAGTACGGCCAGAGTGGACAGGGACAATACCGACGCTATCTGCACACCTTCGACGAGGCGGTGCCCTTCAACCAGATGCCGGGGACCTTCACCCCCTGGCAGACCCTGCCCGACGAGACGGACCTGCTCTTCTACGAGGGGCTGCACGGGGGCGTGGTCACCGACGAGCACAACGTGGCCCGCCATGTGGACTTTCTCATCGGCGTGGTGCCCATCGTCAACCTGGAGTGGATCCAGAAGCTGGTACGCGACACCTCGGAGCGCGGCCATTCGCGGGAGGCGGTGACCGACTCCATCGTCCGCTCCATGGATGACTACATCAATTTCATCACCCCCCAGTTCTCCCGCACCCATATCAACTTTCAGCGAGTCCCCACGGTCGACACCTCCAACCCATTCAGCGCCAAGGTGATCCCGAGCCTGGACGAGAGCATGCTGGTGATCCGTTTTCGCGGCATCAAGAACGTGGACTTCCCCTACCTGCTCTCCATGATCGATGGCAGCTTCATGTCCCGCCTCAACACCATAGTGGTGCCGGGGGGCAAGATGGGCTTTGCCATGGAGCTGATCCTGCGGCCCTTGATCCAGCAGTTGCTGGAGACAGGCAAAATCACCTGACACCGGGAGTCTTGTCATGCGCACTCTGCTTCTGCTCTTTCCCCTGCTATTGGCCGGTTGCAGCACGGGGCCGGCCAGTATTCCCCCCTCCACCGGAACCCTGGTGGTCAAACCCGCCGTCAGCTGGCCCTATGGTCAGCCGGTGCGCTTTGCCATGGCCGAGCAGTACCAATACGCGGGAACCAGTGCCGAGAGCTGGCTGACGCCGGTGCAGGAGGCGGTCGTACGGGGTCTCAAGGAGCGCGGCTGGCAGCCGGATAGCCTGGATCGGGCCGACGTGCTGGTGGCAATCGGCGTCGCCGGCGCCGCCGACATCTCGAATGGGGAGATCTTCAGCCGGCTTGGAATGACACCGGGACAGATCACAGATCAGGCACGGCGAGCCGGTACCCTGGCCGTGGTGCTGCTCGACAGCCAGAGCGAGAAGCCGGTGTGGAGTGCCTCCATACAGCTGGAGGTAGGAAGCCGCATTCCCGATGAGGAGCGCGCCCGCTTCAGCCAGCGTTGGATAAACCAGATGCTGGCATCCCTGCCGGGCGGCCAATAACAATATGGCCTGCACAGGCAGGCCATATGAGCAGCACGGCGGACTAGTTTGCGCTTTTTTCGCTGCGGTCGGCCTGCCCCATGCCGTCCATATTGCTCATGTGATCCATGTTGTTCATGTGATCCATGTTGCTCATGGGCTCCATCTTGTTCATATGACCCATGCTTTGCGCAGGTTGGCTGGTGCAGGTGAGCAGTGTGGCCCCCTGCTGGGCGAGGGTCGCCTGCTTGTCCTTCACCCACAGCTCGGTCAGACCAAAGCTGTAGCGATCACCCTGCTGCTCGGAGCGCTCGGCCAGCAGCAGCTTGTACCACACCTCACCCTGCTCAAACTGCACCGTCTGGGCCTGGCGATCGAAGGCGATGGACAGAGCCTGCTCACCGCACTGGTACTGCACCTGCTCGTACCGGGTCGGTTGCGGTGAACTACAGGCGGCCAGCCCTATTACGGGCAACAGCATCATCACTCTTTTCATCTGCTCTTCCTTCTTGTTGTGTGTAAATCCGTTGCTCCCGCGCTCAGGCGGCCACGATGCGATAACCGTGAGTGATCTCGACCGATTTTTCCAGCATCAGCGAGACAGAGCAGTACTTCTCCATGGAGAGATCGACGGCGCGGGCCACCTGCTTCTCGGCCAGCGCCTGACCTGTGACCACAAACTCCAGGTGGATCTTCTTGAACACCCGCGGCGCCGTCTCGGCCCGTACCGTGTTGATCTCCACCTTGCAGCCGGTTACCGCCTGGCGCCCCTTCTCCAGAATAGAGACCACGTCGATGGAGCTGCAGCCACCGATGGCCATCAGCACCAGCTCCATGGGGCTCGGCCCCTCGCCCGGGTTGGCCCCATCGAGCACGATGCGGTGGCCCGAATCGCTGACCCCTTCAAATTTCATGCCCTCGACCCAGGTCACTTCCCCTTTCATCTCTCTCTTCCTCTGGATAGCAATAATGTGATCCGTAGCATACCACTCTCCCATGGCCCGCACTTAGTGGCGTGTAAATAGATCAAAATCAACACCTCCGGCCAGTGGAGTTCCTAGAATGCCCTGCACTGGCGGCAAGCCTTGTCTCTATGGGCAAAGGCTCTTATGCTACTGCCACTTATAAACAAGGAATGGCAAGCGTGGCACCTTGCCGGGACTTAGAAGTCCAGATAATCAACAGAGGAATACTCATGGCTATTGGCAAACCGCAAAGCGATCCCACTCTCGAATGGTTCCTGTCGCATTGCCATATTCACAAGTACCCGGCGAAGAGCACCCTGATCCATGCGGGCGAGAAGGCTGAGACCCTCTATTACATCGTCAAGGGGACGGTGGCCGTTCTGATCAAGGATGACGAGGGCAAGGAGATGATCCTCTCCTACCTCAACCAGGGAGACTTCATCGGCGAGATGGGCCTGTTCGAAGAGAACGAGAGCCCCGAGCGGACCGCCTGGGTGCGCGCCAAAGGCTCCTGCGAAGTGGCCGAGATCTCCTACAAGAAATTCCGCCAGCTGATCCAGGTCAACCCCGAGATCCTGATGCGTCTCTCCGGCCAGATGGCCAAGCGCCTGCAGCACACCAGCCAGAAAGTGGGTAACCTCGCCTTCCTCGACGTGACCGGTCGCATCGCCCAGACCCTGCTCAACCTGGCCCGCCAGCCGGACGCCATGACCCACCCGGATGGCATGCAGATCAAGATCACCCGTCAGGAGATCGGCCAGATCGTCGGCTGCTCCCGCGAGACCGTTGGCCGCATCCTGAAGATGCTCGAGGAGCAAGACCTCATCTCCGCCCACGGCAAGACCATCGTCGTCTTCGGCACCCGCTGAGCCTGACACCGAATAACGGGCTGCCCTCTCGGCAGCCCTTTTTGTTGGATGATCCCATGCACCTGCAATGCCCCTTCTGCCGAGCCCCCCTCCATCGCCACACCCCCTCCGGGGGCGCCTACTGCGATAACAAGCACCACTTCGACAAGGCCCCTGAGGGCTACCTCGACCTCATCCCCGGCAAGCACTCCCCCAAGGAGGGCGAGAGCCGAGCCCTGATGCGCGCCCGTCGCCACTGGCTCGAGCAGGGCGCCCTCTCCCCCCTGGCCGATGCCCTGGCCGCCCTGCTGCCGGCCGAAGCCGGTGAGCTGATCGTGCTGGGTGCCGGTGAGGGTTATCTCTGTCGTGCCCTGGCCGAGCGCCGGCCAGAGTGGCAACTGAGCGGCCTCGAGCGCGCCAAAAACGCCATCTTCGCCGCCGCCAAGGCGCAGCCCGGTGCCGAATTGGTGCTGGCCGACCCCCTCCACCCGCCGCTGCAGCCCGGGCTGGCTCACGCCCTGCTGCTCGAGGCCGGTCACAAGAGCCGTCCGGCCGACCTGGCCCCCCTGCTCGCCCCCGGCGGCTTCTTGCTATTGGTCAGCCAGGGCCCGCGCCACCACTGGCAATTGCGCAGCCACATCAACCCGGATGCCAAAGAGCACCCGGCTGCCTGGCCGAGCGTCGCCCCCCTCACCGAGCTGGCCCGCCAGCGCTGCCACTTCGACGTCGCCATGGATGCCGAGACGCGCGAGCTGATGCTGGCCACCAGCCCGCTGGCCTGGCGCGCCAACAACGCGGTGCGCCACGGCTACCAGCAGCAGGGAGATGAGCGCCTCGAGCACGACTACCTGCTCACCCTGTGGCAGCGGCCGCACTGAGGCCCGCAAAGCACAACGCCTCCCGAGGGAGGCGTTGTCATATCCGAGCCGGGCTCAGTCGTTGCGACCGATAAAGAGATCGGTCACATGGCAGCTGGTGCGCGAGGCGAGGGCATCGAGCATATAGGCCGCCGCGTCCTCGGGAGTCATGAAGCGGCTGGGATCCACGTGATTGCTGTTGTCCCAGAACTCGCTGCGAATGCCGCTCGGATAGAGGTTCACCAGCCGCAGCGGCCCCCCTCTCAGCTCGGCCCGCAGGGATTCGAGAAAGCCGCGCATGCCCCACTTGGAGGCGCAGTAGAGGCTCTCGTTGGCCTTGCCCACCTGGGCCGCCGAAGAGAGCACGTTGGCCAGCACCCCGCCCCTGTCGCCGAGCAGACGCACCGTCTGCTGGGCCACCAGTATGGTGGAGATGAGGTTATTCTCGACCACGGAGCGGATCTGCTCGGCGGTGTAGACGCCGACCGGACCAAACTCCCCCACCCCGGCACAGTGGATCACCATGTCGGGCAGGCCACCCCACTCGGCAGCGGCCGAGAAGGCCATCTCCACCTCCTCCAGGTGCGAGAGATCGGCGGCGATGCCGATCACCTGCTCCCCGAAGCGCTGCTCCTGTGCCTGTAACTTCTGATGCCGGCGCCCCATCATGGCTACCCGATGGCCCCTGGCCACCAGTCCGTCGGTCAGAGCCTTGCCAAGGCCGGTACCGGCCCCCGTGACTATGGTGTAACCCATGATGGTACGTCCTTATCAGAAGCTGAATTCGGCACCGACGAACCAGCCATCCACGCTCTGGTCGACGCGGTCGAAGTCCATCTTGGCCTCACGCCAGCCGGCACGAACCTTGACCGGGGCAGAGGAGAACTTGTAGGCACCGCCGAGACGGTAGTCGTAGTTGTCACCGTCCTCGACACGGGCATCGGCGAAGGCAGAGAGACCGGTACCCGGCAGCTTGACCTCGGTGGCGGCATAGGCCATCAGCACGTCCTTGTCGTAGGAGTAGTGCAGGGTGTTGAAGTCACCGTCGTAGCGGCGGCCGGTCAGGCCCAGATCGATCTTGAACAGATCGTTGTTGAACAGGCGATAGTAGAGGCTCAGATCATAGGCCAGCAGATCGTTGTTGAAGGCGCCACCCGAGCTGCCCATATCGCTCATCTCGAACTTGGCGTTCGGCAGCAGGAAGATGCCGTGCTCGAGCTGCAGGTAGCCGTTCCAGTTGTAGTTGTGGTCATAGCTGGACCCCACACCGGACACCTGGCCACTGCCCTGGGCATTCCATACGTCGGCACCGGCGGCGAAACGCCAGTCGTTGGCAGCCATGGCGGAGCTGCTCATCAGGGCCAGCAGGGAGGCGGCAATCAGGCTCTTGTTCATTTTCTTATTCTCCATTCTTGGACAGGGAAGCCCCATATTCTACCGCGCCGAAACGGAATACCCAGTGACAAACGCTGAACAGCGACCAAATATGTCAGTGCTGCATCCCCTTCATGGGCTCGACCCCCCTGACCGGCAGAGAGAGGGTCAGGGTCTGCCCATCGTCGAAGGTGAGGGTCAGGGGGAAGGGGGTTGCCTGGCTCAGCACATCGCGCAGCTCGAACAACATCACATGCAGGCCACCCGGCTGCAACTGCACCATCCCCCTGGCGGGCACCTCGATAGAGTCCACCTGGCGCATGCGCATCACGCCGTTGTCGTGCAGGTGGGTGTGCAGCTCGGCGCGGGCCACCTCGGGTGACGCCGCCGCGACCAGTTTAACCGGCTTATCCCCGTCGTTCTTGAGCATCATGAAGGCGGCGGTGTTGGGTGCCCCGGGGGGAAGCAGACGCACATAACCGTCGACGGCCTCGACCTTGGCCAGGGCCGGCGCGGCGATCAGGGCGGCGACCAGGGGAAAAAACGCGCGTTTAAACATGGTTGAAATCCCTTTATGATGTTGTTAACGGGGGTGAAGGTTACCCCAACAAGAATCTTTTGCCAGCCCCCGAATTCAAGGAGTGGGAGATGGAGCAAGTTATCAAACGGCACTGCCAGGAGGGAGTGCTGACCCTCACCCTGACGCGACCCGAGAAGCGCAACGCACTCAATACCCGAATGTATCAGGAACTGACCCTCTCCCTGCAAGGGGCGAAGGAAGATGAGGCCATTCGGGTCGTGTTGCTGCAGGGGGACGAGCACTGCTTCACCGCCGGCAACGATCTGGCCGACTTCCTCGGCAAGGAGAGCCTGGGGGAGGATGACCCCATCCTCACCTTCCTGCACACCCTGGCCGACTTCCCCAAGCCGGTGGTGGTGGCCGCCGCCGGCCCTGCGGTAGGCATAGGCACCACCCTGCTGCTCCACTGCGATCTGGTCTGCCTGGCCGACAATGCCCGCCTCTGCCTGCCGTTTGTGGATCTCGGCCTGGTGCCCGAATTTGCCTCCAGTCTGCTGCTGCCACGCGCCGTGGGACACCTGAGAGCCAGCGAGCTGCTGTTGCTCGGCGCCCCCTTCGGCGCGGCCGAGGCGCAGGCCATGGGGCTGGCCAATCGGGTGGTCCCCGCCAGCGAGCTGCTGGCCACCGCCCGGGCGCTGGCCACGGCGCTCGCCGCCAAGCCACCACGGGCCCTGCAACAGAGCAAGGCGCTGCTGAAACAGGAGCTGCGCCAGGCGGTGCACTTCACCATCGATATGGAGGCTCGCGCCTTCGCCCTGGCCCTGCAG
Organism: Aeromonas sp. R6-2; assembly: GCF_040908155.1. Taxonomy (NCBI): domain Bacteria; kingdom Pseudomonadati; phylum Pseudomonadota; class Gammaproteobacteria; order Aeromonadales; family Aeromonadaceae; genus Aeromonas; species Aeromonas sp. R6-2. Next base: position 50,625 of record NZ_JBFODE010000044.1, read on the forward strand.
GGGGAGGAGGCGCAACAGCGCATCGCCGGCCGACTCGCCCGCAGCAGCCAGTAGCCAGGGACCGAACCAAGGATGGAGCGGATGAGAGAGGGACAGCGGGGGCTGCTCTTCGCCCTGTGGGCCGGGCTGATGGTGGTGCTGACCCTGTCGGCACGCCACGTCGGGCTCGAGAGCCTGCACCGGGAGGCCAGCCAGCACAACGATAACCTGAGCGGCAAGCTGGAGGTGGAGCTCGACAAGTACCGCCGCCTGCCGGCCCTGATCGCCACCCGCCCCGAGTTGATGGCACTGTTGCAGGGGCGTCTCGCCCCGGCCGCCCTCCACCCCTTGCTGGAGCAGTTCAACGAGATTGTCGGCACCGATGCCATCTACCTGATGAGTGGCGAAGGAAACGTGCTGGCGGCCAGCAACTGGCAGCGGGATGACAGCTTCGTCGGGGATAACTACCGCTTTCGCCCCTACTTCCTGCAGGCCATGAGCGGTCAGGCGGGCAGTTACTTCGCCCTCGGTCAACGCTCGGGCAAGCGCGGCTACTACTTCTCCTACCCCATCATGAGCCGGGAGCGCCCCATCGGCGTGGTGGTGGTCAAGGTCTCCCTCTCCCTCATCGACGAGGGGAGTGCCCGCCGCGACTACCTGCTCACCGACGAGCACGGGGTCGTCTTCTACAGCTCCCGTGCCGAGTGGCTCTACCGCCCTCTCACCCGCCTCGATCCCGCCACCCTGGCCCAGCTCGCCCTGGAGCGCAAATACGGGGATCGCCTGGGTGAGCCCCTCACCCCCTTCGACTCCCTGGCCCAACTCAGGCGTCAGGAGCACTGGGAGTGGGGCCAAGGCTACCTGTTCGCCGCCCGCACCATGCCGGAGGCGGGCTGGCACCTCTACACCCTGGTTCCCCTCAAGGCCCTGGGCCCCCTGATCGCCCGGGTCCTGACCGCCGGCACCCTGATCTTCCTGCTGCTGCTGATGATCTGGCTCTACTGGCGCCAGATCCTGCTCGGGCGGGAGCGGCTGGCCCGCCTCAACAACCAGCTGGAGCAGAAGGTGGCCGAGCGCACCCGCGCCCTCTCCGACAGCAACGGGGAGCTCACGGCGACGGTGGAGAAGTTTCGCCACACCCAACGCGAGTTGATCGAGACCCAGGAGCAGCTGGTTCAGGCCGCCAAGCTGGCGGTGCTGGGGGAGCTCTCGGCCGGCATCAATCACGAACTCAACCAGCCCCTGGCGGCCATGCGCACCTACGCAGAGAACGCCCTGCGCCTGCTCGACAAGGGGCGTCTCGACACCTGCCGGGACAACCTGGTGCAGATCAACGACCTCAATCGCCACATGGGTGAGCTCATCGCCCGCTTCAAGGTATTCGCCCGCAAGGGGCAGCAGACCCTGGGGCCGGTGCACCTGCAGGGGGTGATCCAGGCCACCCTGGCGCTGCTCCACAACCAGATGATTCGCCAGGGGGTACTGGCGGAGCTCACTCAGCCCGAGCCCCCCCTGTGGGTCGAAGCGGATCCGGTCCAGCTCGAACAGGTGCTGGTCAACCTGCTGCACAATGCCCTGCAGGCCACCGAGCAGAGCCACCCGCCACGGATCTGGCTGCGCGCCCGGGCGGAGGGGGGAGAGGTGGTGATCGAGGTGGAGGACAACGGCCCCGGCCTTGCCGCCGCCGGCCCCCGCCTGTTCGAGCCCTTCTTTACCACCAAGGCCCAGGGGCTGGGACTGGGGCTCGCCCTCTCTCGCCGCCTGGTGGAGGGATTTGGCGGCCGCCTCGAGGCGCAACCGGCCCGCGGCGCCCTCTTTCGCATCACCCTCAACCCGGCGGCCACGCCAGGCCAGGAGCCCCAATGAACCAGGTCATGCTGATCGACGACGAACCCGCCCTGCGCCACTCCCTCGGCCAGACCCTGGAGCTGGAGGAGATGCAGGTCAGCCCCTTTGCCAGCGCCCGGGAGGCGCTCGCCCGCCTCACCCCGGACTGGCCCGGGGTGGTCATCTCCGACATCAATATGCCGGGAATGGATGGCATCGCCTTCCTCACGGCGGCCCTGGCCCGGGATCCCGAGCTGCCGGTGATCCTCCTCACCGGCCACGGGGATATCTCCACCGCGGTCAGCGCCATGCGCCTGGGGGCCTATGACTTCATCGAGAAGCCGTTCGGTACCGATGAGCTGCTGGAGGTGGTGCACCGGGCCCAGGAGAAGCGCCGTCTGGTGCTGGAGAACCGGGAGCTGCGTGAGGAGCTGGAGGCCCAGAGCGGCCCGGGGCCGCGCCTGCTGGGCCGTACCGAGGGGATCCGCCGCCTGCGCAAGATCCTCACCCGCATCAAGGATGCCCCGGCCGACGTGCTGATCCATGGGGAGACAGGGTGCGGCAAGGAGTTGGTCGCCCGCTTCCTGCACGATCACTCGGTGCGTGCCGCCGCCCCCTTCGTCGCCATCAACTGCGGGGCCATCCCCGAGAGCATGATGGAGAGCGAGCTGTTTGGTCACGAGGCGGGGGCCTTCACCGGGGCCCTCAAGCGACGGGTGGGACGCATCGCCTGGGCCAACGGGGGCACCCTGTTTCTCGACGAGATAGAGAGCATGCCCATGAGCCTGCAGATCAAGTTGCTGCGGGTGCTGGAGGAGCGCAGGGTCGAGCCCCTCGGCGCCAATCAGGGGATCCCTCTCGACATCCGGGTACTGGCGGCCACCAAGGCAGATCTGCGCCAACTGGCAGACCGGGGGCACTTTCGCGCCGACCTCTACTACCGCCTCAACGTGGTACGGGTGGAGATCCCCCCACTGCGCGAGCGCAAGGAAGATATCCCCCTGCTGTTTGAAAACTTCCTGCGGGTGGCGGCCACCCGCTACCAGCTCGCGCCGCCTCGCCTCGGCCCCGAGCAGGTTGCCTGGCTGCTCGCCCACGACTGGCCCGGTAACGTGCGCGAGCTGCGCAACCTGGCCGAGCGCTGTGTACTGATGGGGGAAGAGGGGGCCTTCGCCGACGTCAGCCTGAGCAGCCACCCCCTCACCCTGGCCGAACAGGTGGAGCGATTCGAGCGCACCCTGTTGACCGACGCCCTCGGCCGACACGGGGGGCGTCTCAAGGAGGTGCAGGAGAGCCTGGGGCTGGCGCGCAAGACGCTCTACGACAAGATGCGCAAGTACGCCCTGGACAAGCAGGACTATAAAACGGGTGAGGAGCCCCCCGCCGCCAATCCGTAAATGGGGGGATTTCCCCCCACGCCCGATGGCCGCCGTACCGGGCTGACGGCCCGGGAGGCGCGTCGTTACTGGATTGTTTCATTTTTGTTTCTTCTGGCATGCCCCTTGCCATTGTCTTGAGGCAAACCCTACACCTCAAGGAAGAAAACGAGATGAAAAAGACACTGCTGGCCCTCGCCCTGTGCAGCGGCCTCGTCCAGGCGGCCCCCATCGAGCTGAAATTCTCCCACGTGGTGGCCGAGAACACCCCCAAGGGGCAGATGGCCACCCACTTCAAGACCCTGGTGGACGAGCGCCTCAAGGGGGAGGTCGAGGTCAAGGTCTACCCCAACTCCCAGCTGTTTGGGGATGGCAAGGAGCTGGAGGCCATGCTGCTCGGGGATGTGCAGATGATAGCCCCCTCCCTCTCCAAGTTTCAGAAGTACACCGACAAGCTGCAGATCTTCGATCTCCCCTTCCTGTTTAACGACATGGCCGCAGTGGACCGCTTCCAGCAGGGCCCTCAGGGGCAGGCCATGCTGGGTTCGCTCGAGCAGTACGGCCTCATTGGTCTGGGCTACCTGCACAACGGCATGAAGCAGCTCTCCGCCAGCAACCCGCTCAAGGTGCCGACCGATGCCAAGGGGCGCAAGTTCCGCATCCAGACCTCTGACGTGCTGGCCGCCCAGTTCGACAAGATAGGGGCCGTGCCGGTGAAAAAACCCTTCGCCGAGGTCTTCACCCTGCTCCAGACCCGGGCCATCGACGGCCAGGAGAACACCTGGTCCAACATCTACTCCCAGAAGTTCTACGAGGTGCAGCCCTACATCACCGAGTCCAATCACGGGGTGCTCGACTACCTGGTGGTGGTCAACGCCGAGTTCTGGAATGGCCTGCCCGAAGGGGTGCGCAGCGAGCTCAAGCGGGCGGTGGAGGAGTCGGTCACCTATGGCAACCAGGTGGCCGCCCGGAAGGACAAGGAGGACAAGGCGGCGATCCTCGCCTCGGGCAAGAGCCAGCTGGTGACATTGACCGACGCCGAGCGCGGCCAGTGGGTCGCCGCCATGAAGCCCGTATGGCAGCAGTTCGAGGGGGCCATCGGCAAGGATCTCATCGACGCCGCCGTCGCCGCCAACCAGTAAACCAGTGAGGGGCGCCGCCGGGCGCCCCGGGAATGTGATCATGAAACGACTCATCTACCGCCTCGAAGAGAGCCTCATCGGCCTGCTGCTGGTCAGCACCACCCTGCTGGTCTTCATCGAAGTGCTGCTGCGCTTCTTCTTCGACACCGGCCTGCTCTGGGCCCAGGAGGCCACCCTCAACCTGGCGGCCTGGATGGTGCTGCTCGGCGCCTCCTGGGGGGTGCGCGAGGGGGCTCATATCGGGGTCGATGCCGCCATCCGGCTCTTCCCAGCCCCCTGGCAGCGCCGCCTCACCCTGCTCGCAGTGGCCCTCTGCCTCGCCTACTGCGCCCTCTTCCTCTACGGTGCCTGGATCTACCTGAGCAAGCTCAAGCTGATCGGCATCGAGATGGAGGATCTGCCCCTCAAACGCTGGCAGGTGATGAGCATACTGCCCGTCGGTCTGGGGCTGCTGGTGCTGCGCTTCCTGGAGGTGGGCATCAAGGTGTGGCGTGGCCAGATGCAGGGCTTTGCCCTGGCCGATGAGGCCCGCGACAGCATGCATCTGGTTTCGGATCAACAGAAGGTGTGACCATGGCGACCCTGACCCTCTTTACCCTGCTTATTCTCTGCATGCTGCTCGGCATGCCCATCGCCGTCGCCCTGGGCCTCTCCAGCGTGGTGACCGTGCTCGCCTTCTCCAACGATTCCCTCGCCTCCCTGGCCCTGAAGCTGTTCGAGTCTACCTCCGAGCACTACACCCTGCTGGCGATCCCCTTCTTCATCCTCTCGTCGGCCTTCCTCTCTACCGGTGGCGTGGCCCGGCGCATCATTCATTTCGCCATGGACTCGGTGGGCCATATTCGCGGCGGCCTGGCCATGGCCTCGGTGCTCGCCTGCATGCTGTTTGCCGCCGTCTGTGGCTCAAGCCCGGCCACCGTGGCCGCCATCGGCAGCATAGTGATCGCCGGCATGGTGCGATCCGGCTATCCCCAGGCCTTCGCCGCCGGGGTGATCGCCAACGCCGGTACCCTCGGCATCCTGATCCCCCCCTCCATCGTCATGCTGGTCTACGCGGCCGCCACCGAGGTGTCGGCCTCACGCATGTTTATGGCGGGCTTTCTCCCCGGTCTGATGATGGGGGGGCTGCTGATGCTGGCCATCTATGTGGTGGCCCGGATCAAGGGGCTGCCGAGCCAGCCCTTCCCGGGGCTGGTCGCCCTGCTGGGCAGCGGTGCCCGCGCCCTGGGTGGCCTGTTTCTCATCGTGCTGGTGCTCGGCTCCATCTACGGAGGGATAGCGAGCCCGACCGAGGCCGCCGCCGTGGCCGCCGTCTATGCCTACTTCATCGCCGTCTACGGCTACCGGGATATCGGCCCCCTCAAGGGGGTGCCCTGGCGCAAGGAGCGCGAGAGCCGGGGGGCGGCGCTGGTGCGCAACCTGACCCTGTTGCCCCTGGCCCTGCTGCGCTCCCCCTTCGATCGGGAGGTGGGCCAGGTGGTGAGGGACGCCGCCAAGGTGAGCATCATGCTGCTCTTTATCATCGCCAACGCCATGCTGTTCGCCCACGTGCTCACCTCGGAGCGGATCCCCCACGCCATCGCCGAGACCATCACCCACTGGGGGCTGCCGGCCTGGGGCTTTCTCATCGTGGTGAACCTGCTGCTGCTGCTCGCCGGCAACTTCATGGAGCCATCGGCCATCGTCCTCATCATGGCCCCCATCCTCTTCCCCATCGCCACCCAGCTCGGCATCGATCCCATTCACCTGGGGATCATCATGGTGGTCAACATGGAGATAGGCATGCTCACTCCGCCGGTGGGGCTCAACCTCTTCGTCACGGCGGGGATCACGGGGCGCAGCATGGGCTGGGTGATCCAGGCCTGCCTCCCCTGGGTGGGGTTGCTGCTGCTGTTCCTGATGATGATCACCTACATCCCCCAGATCTCCCTGTTCCTGCCCACCTATCTGGCGGGTTAGGGGATCAGTTGAGGCGAAAGCGTCCGATCAGCTCGCACTCCTGCACCTTGTCCTGGGTCTGGATGAGGCGGGCAATGTCGGGATTGGGATGACGCTTGAGAAAGGCGAGCAGGGCGGCGCGGCAGCAGCCCAGCTCGCCGATCAGGGCCGCACACTGGCGGTGGGGACACTGGGGGACCAGGGCGGTCACCAGCTCGGAGGCGAGCTTGAGGTAGCGCAGCTCGAAGGCGGGCTCGCGCATCTCGCCCCAAAACTGCGCCAGCCGGTGGCAACTGGCCACCTGCATGGTGGCCTGCTCCACCAGATCCAGCTCGGGATCGGGCTCCAGGGCCAGCTCGAGGGCCCGCTGATAGAGACAGACGGCGGCCCCGAAGGCCCCGTTATTCTGGGCCACCCTGGCCTCCAGCATGTACTCCTGCCAATGTATCCGGTTCATCTGTGACTCCTCCCCTGACGATGGCCCTATTGATCTCTAATTGAGAATAAATATCAACACCAGACTTGTCAGGGGAATCTCGGCTACCCCTTGCTGCACAGCCGCCCCGGATAACCGGGCAGATGGGCGGCGCGGCGACTGCAGGCCAGCAGCTTGGCCTGCTGCAGCCGCTCGGCCACACTCTCCCGGTTCACCGGCGCCCAACCCATCTGCTCACCCAGCCAGGTCGCCCAGGCGAACTCGATAAAGTAGACCTGCTGACTCTTGTCGATGTAGCCCGCATCCTCCAGCAAGCCGGCCAGGGTGCGATAGGGGTAGTCGGGCAAATCCGCAACCCGGACCGGCAGGCGAGCGGGATCCAGGGGGCGGCCTCGCTCGTCCTGCAACCAGGCCCAGTGGTTGGCCCGCATCTGTGCCCAGAAGTTGGCGGGATCGCGCAGCCTGGCGATGACCTTCACCCGCGCCTCGCGCACCCCGCTGCGCCACAGGGCCGTGGTCAGGTGGTGGCGATCCACCAGCCAGAACTGCCCGTCGGGGGAGATGACCACGGGGATCTCTTTTTTCTTCATCAGCTTGTCGAGACGCTTGGGGCTCTTTCCTGCCAGTGACGCCCGGGTACGCTCAACCTGCAACATGCCGACCCCACCCTGGGTCGGGTGGAGCCGCTCGATGGGCAGACGGCACCAGCTACCCACCTCACTCTGCGCCGTGCAGGGGTCCAGAGCCCAGACGAGGGGACTCAATAACCAGAGCACAATCCAGAGAGCTCTTCCCATGACACACTCCTTTTTCTGGGGGATTTTTCCGTGAAGAGGGCTATCATGGCGCCACTTAGCACCTTATTTCACCTCTCAATTAAGGATCGGACCATGAAGGGATGGATACCCCTGTTTGTCACACTTTCCGCCTCCCCCCTGTGGGCCGCCGAGCTGCCAGCCGGCACCCGTCTCGCCCCGGATCAGAGCCTGGTGCGCCATCTCAAGGACGAGCCGGCCAGCCTCTCCCCCCTCGAGCTGGTGGGGCTGCCCGAGCTGCAGGTGGCCCGGGATCTCTTCGAGGGGCTCCTCAACCAGGACCCGCAGGGGAACCCGGTTGCCGGCACGGCCCAACGCTGGGAGCAGCAAGACCCGCTCCACTATACCTTCTATCTGCGCCCCGAGGCGCGTTGGAGCAACGGTGACCCGGTCACCGCCCGGGACTTCGTCTACGCCTGGCGCCGCCTGGTCGACCCGCGCGAAGGCGCCAGCTTTGCCTGGTTTGCCCGCCTCGCCGCCTTCGAACACGCCGACGCCATCCTGGCGGGCAAGCTGCCCCCCGAACAATTGGGGGTCGAGGCGGTGGGCGAGCATACCCTGCGCATCACATTGGCGCGCCCTGTGCCCTATCTGCTCAACCTGCTGACTCATCCCAGCCTCTATCCCCTGCACCGGGCCAGCATCGAGAAGGAGGGCAAGCGCTGGACCCAGCCGGGCAAACTGGTGGGCAATGGCGCCTTCGTGCTGGCCCACCGGGTGGTCAACGAGCGCCTCGAGCTGGTGCCCAACCCCCACTACTGGGACAAGGCCAATACGGTGCTGACCCGCGTCACCTTCCTGCCCATCAACCAGGAGAGTGCCGCCACCAGCCGCTACCTGGCCGGCGATCTCCAGATCACCGAATCCTTCCCCAAGGAGCAATATCAGAAGCTGCTGGCCGAGCACCCGGACGAGGTCTTCACCCCGCCCCAACTCGGCACCTACTACTACGCCTTCAATACCCGTCAGCCCCCCCTTGACGATGTGCGGGTGCGCAAGGCGCTCTCCTATGCCATCGACCGTCGCCTCATCGCCGACAAGGTGCTCGGCAGCGGCGAGCTGCCTGCCTGGCGCTTCACCCCGGACGTGACCCGTGGTTTCACCCCGGCCCCCAACGACCTGAGCCAGACGCCTCAGCCCGAGTTGGACCAACAGGCCAGGACCCTGCTCACCGATGCCGGCTACGGCCCGGACAAGCCGCTGACCCTGACCCTGCTCTACAACACCGCCGAAATCCACAAGAAGATGGCCGTCGCCATCGCCAGCATGTGGAAGCAGAAACTGGGGGTGAAGGTGGCGCTCACCAATCAGGAGTGGAAGAGCTATCTCGACAGTCGCCAGAGCGGCCAGTTTCAGGTGATCCGCTCCTCCTGGGTGGCGGACTACAACGACCCTTCCGCCTTCCTCGGACTGTGGCAGAGCCACCACAGCGGTAACATGGCCGGCTTTGCCAACGCCGATTACGATCGCCTGTTGCAAGAGGCCGAAGGGGCCAGGGGGGATGGACGTGCCGCCCTCTTCAACCGGGCCGAGCAGCTGCTGACCGAACAGATGCCCATCGCCCCCATCTACCAGTACACCAACGCCCGCCTCATCAAGCCCTGGCTCAAGGGCTATCCCATCGACAACCCGGAAGACGTGGCCTACAGCCGCCAGCTCTATCTGCTGGCCCACTGAGCAAGGAGAGGGGAGCCAGGCTCCCCTCTCTTTTTTTCAAGCCCTCTTCTCAAATGGTCGCTCTCTCTCTACAATGCGCCGCCTGCTGTTTTTATGAGCACACCATGACCCGTCTTATCCTCCTCAGCCTGCTTCTGTTCCCCCCCTTGACCCGGGCCTCCGACGAGGTGCCCTGCCAGGAGGCGTTCTCGGCCTGGATGCTGGAGCAGCACCAGATCTTTGCCAACCGCCAGCTCGGCAAGATGGAGCGGCGTCACGCCGAGCGGTCCATCGACAAGGCCCGCACCCTGTTCAACAAGAGCGGCGATTTTTGCAAGACCATGGCCGAGCTTGAGGCCTTCAAGGACAAGGATCCCCGTTTCACCGCCCGCGGCGGCGAGATCCACGACTTCACCCCGGTTCTGTGATCCCCAAAACAAGGCGGCGCACCCCGGGGTGCGCCGCTTTTGCTTATTCGCCTGCCGCCTCGCGCGGCTGCCACTGCTCCGGCACCTTGGCCATGGCGTCCAGCACCACCTGGATGCCGGCCCCCGGCTTGGTGGCGTTCTCGCTCAGGTGACGACGCCAACCGCGTGCCCCCGGCAGATTCTGGAACAGCCCCAGCATGTGGCGGGTGACGTGGGAGAGGTAGTTGCCCTTGGCCAGCTCCTGCTCGATATAGGGCAGCATGCGGCGCACCACCTCGTGGCGAGTGAGCTGAGGCTGGCTCTCACCGAAGATGAGGTTGTCCACCTGGCTCAGGATATAGGGGTTCTGATAGGCCTCGCGCCCCACCATGACCCCGTCCAGGTGGGCGAGATGTTCCTGCGCCTGCTCCAGGCTGGTGACACCGCCGTTGATGGCGATGGTGAGCGCCGGGTACGCCTGCTTGAGCCGGTAGACCCGCGGGTAGTCAAGGGGCGGGATCTCGCGGTTCTCCTTGGGGCTTAACCCACTGAGCCACGCCTTGCGGGCATGCACGATAAAGGTGTCGCAGCCGGCGTCACGCACCTGCTCGATAAAGGCCTGCAGAAATTCGTAGGAGTCTTGCTCATCAATGCCGATGCGGGTCTTTACCGTCACCGGAATGTCCACCACGTCGCGCATCGCCTTGACGCAGTCGGCCACCAGGGCCGGCTCCCCCATCAGGCAGGCGCCGAAGCGACCGTTTTGCACCCGGTCCGAGGGGCAGCCCACGTTGAGGTTCACCTCGTCGTAGCCACGCTCCTGGGCCAACCTGGCGCAGCGGGCCAGATCGGCCGGGTTGCTGCCACCCAGCTGCAGGGCGATGGGGTGCTCCTCCTGGTTGTAACCCAGATAATCCCCCTTGCCGTGAATGATGGCGCCCGTGGTCACCATCTCGGTGTAGAGCAGTATGTTGCGGCTCAGCACCCGGTGGAAGTAGCGGCAGTGACGGTCCGTCCAGTCCAGCATGGGGGCGATGGAGAATCGTCCGCTCCAGTGGGCGGTATGGGGACTGGCGGGGTGCTTCTGGCTCATGGTGATCGGGTCTTCTGGTTTTGTGTTCACAACATGCCGGCCGGGCCGGCGACAGGGGGAGGGAGTATACCGAAATTGCGGGGGGAGTTCAGCCACACTGCGCGGTGAAGAGAAGCCCCCGGGAGGGGGCTTCGGTGGCGGGGACGCGAGAGGCCGTCGGGGCGAGTCATCACACCCTCAGGCTCTGACCAGGATCGCCGTGCACCTCATCCGCACTCAGACCATCCAGAGCGAGCTCGGCCTCCCACTCATGGGCCCGCTCCAGCAAAGAGGCGAGGCGCTCCTTGATGAGACGGGGGCGATAGCTCTCCAGGGCCAGGCTGGCGAAGAAAGAGACCTTGCTCGTACCCGGGTAGATGCCGACCCCATCACCGTGGTGCAAGGGGGCGAGGGCATGCTCACCGAAGCGCAGAAACAGTGCCCGCGAGAGGCGCTCGGGCAACTCGCTCGCCGTGGTGACCGAGAGCACCAGCGCCCTCTCCTCCGTCCTGGCCACCAGATTGACCACGAAGGGGGCCGCCTGCTCCCCTGCCCGCCGGATCTCGAACGCGCAGACGCCGTCCTCATCGAACGCCAACGCCGGCACCGACAGCTCGTCCACTATGCCTTGATAGATATCCACACAACACACCTCTTCACGCCCCCCCCTGATCCCGGGAGGGGAGATAACAACACGACGGCCCTGCCACCCCGGTGGCAAGGCCGTCACTTATCATCCGCATCACACCTTGATGACGGCTTCCGGATCAAACACCCGGGTCTCGCTCACCGGATTCTCGGCAAAATGCACCCTTCTTTCATCCCGCTCGAATACCCGGGTCTCACTGACCGGATCCTCGTTAAAATGCACACGCTTCGCACCCTTGCCTGACACCGGCTCTGCCGCCGTTGATGCCGGGCCCTCTTCGACTTGCGACCGGTTGGCGCGGGTGTTCGCCACGGTCAGGGTCTGCAGCTCGGCAGCGGCCCGCTGCTCAAACAGCTGAACATAGCTGCGATTGAACTCGGCGTTAACCTTGGCACTGAACGCCTCAGACTCATGACCCAGGACGTTCAGGGCCTCACCCAGCGCCTTGGGGTCGCCGGCCAGCGAGGTATGCAGAGCCTTGCTCTGCTCGATGACGCGAGAGCTCAGCATGCTGAAGATGGCCTCTTTACCGTTGATAAAGCTGGCGAAGTGCTCTTTGACAAAGCTCAGGGAAGCCTTGTCCAGGGTCTCCAGACCGAGCCGCTTCTGATTGGACTCGGTGATGTCGGCCAGGGTCGCCGTTCTGGGATCGCTGCCCCGCTTGAGGTACTGGGCCTCGTTTTTGAACTCGCCGATCGGCTGACAAAAGGCCTGGTGGACCATCTCCTTGATCTGACTCAGTTCGCTCAGTTGCCGCTGCACCTCGGATTGGATCTGGGTGGCCCGGGTGGTGAGCGCGCTCTCCCCCCTGGTGGTGGCCCGGCTAAAGAAATCGACCACCGCACTCTTGATGCGCCCCACCGCGCTTAAATGGTTGAGATCCCGCGCAACCGAGACATCCCCACCCTTGCCGATCTGAATGGTGTAATCCTTGCCCTCCCCCAGATGCAGGGCGAGGGTCTGATTGCTACCGGGGTTGACGTTGGCAAGCTGCAGGCTGTCGATAGCCTTCAGCATGGTCGGGGTGGCACCGTGAATGGCCATAAGCCTTGCTCCTTCTCTCACTTCCAGTGATACATCTGGCGTACATCATACCGATCAGTGAAAACTCCGTTTATTAGCCACGGTTGCACTATTTTAGTTTTGATGCTGAGCCCCGGTGACGGGGCTCCTCCTCGGCGGCTCCGTCACTGCACATCGGAGTAAAAGTGGCCCGGGTCCAGCTGCCAGCGGGCGACCATCTGCGCCCGGCACTTGCGCACCATCTCGGGGCGGCCACAGACATAGAGATCCGAACGCGAAAAATCGAGCCCCAACCCATAGGTGACCTCCAGCAGGTTTCCCCTGTGCCCCCCCGGCGGCGGCTCACCCTCCAGCACCACTGGAATGACGGTGAGGCGCTCGACGCCCTGCGCCAGGTGGTGCAGCCACTCGTACTCATAGAGAGCCGAGCTGCGGCTGGCCCCCCAGATCAGGGTCAGCGACCTGTTTCGACCGGAGCGCAGCTCCTCCATCAAGAGGGCACGGGCATAGGTGTAGCCACTGCCCCCCGCGATCATCACCAGGGGGCGATCGGATTCGCGTAAAGAGGCGTCACCGCCGATCCCCTCGCAGTGGGCGTAATGAGCCAGCCTGAGTTCGGCGACCAGCCCATAGGCCGGGGCGCCGGCCTCGACCCCTCCTATCTGAATCACTATCTGCCCCCCCGGCAGGGGAGCCGAGGCGATGGAGAAGTAGAAGCGGGTATCTGTGACGGGCGAGCGCAGGATCAGATACTGGCCCGCCCGGTAGTCGAGCGCACGCTCGGGCGAGAAGATCACCTCGACGGTGGCCATCCCGATTTCGCGGATGGCGATGACGGATAAAGGTGTCATGGCATCCTCCGTCAGCCCAGCAGGGCCGTCACCTCACAGGGTTTGCCGGTTACCCCCCCTGCACGGTCAAAACGGATAGCGACCCCCCTCATCTGCCCGGCAATCGCCTCGGTCATCCGGATATTTTCGATGACGAAGCAGTCGTGATCCTCGCAGCGTCGATCGAAGGAGATGTGCTCTTCCCCGTGGGCACCGATGCCGTAGCTGTCGATCAGAATAAAGGCCGCCCCCTGCCCCAGCATCTGGTCCAGCACCTCACTGGTGAGGTGGGTGGCGCACTTGCCATAGGCCGGAGTGCCGTAGTCGTGGCGCTCCAGATTACCCGTGTAGAGCACCACCCCCTTGCCCCCCATATCCAGCCCCTTGACCATCGCCATCGTGGGCATGGCGACACGGCAATCGATCACCACTGTCTCAACCTGGTATTCGCTCTTCTGCGGCCCCTTCGAGTAACAGTCGATATGGGTGCCGATATGGCCGAACGCGGCCACCGAGTCAGACTGACGCTTGGCCCATTGATAGGCCGGGTGATCCTCATTGACCTCGATGCTGAGTCTTTGTGTGTTGTTCATGGTATGCCTCCTTCTCTTTTCGCCCTCCATGTTAGGGAGAAGCCACAGCGCAAGTTACAAACATTCAGACATAAAACATCAAAAATCGGACATTGGGAGGCGCTCGGGCCAAGCTCCTTGCCTATGGCAAGCATCTTGATGCGGCTTCGCCGCATGGGACACGAGGGCTTCGCCCTCGACATTTTTTCGCCCGCCAATTCGGAGGAGCTCAGCCAAGCTCCTGAGCCTATGGCAAGCTCTTTGATGCGGCTACGCCGCATGGGACACGAGGGCTCCGCCCCCGACATTTTTTCGCCCGCCCACTTGGGGGCGCTCAGCCAAGCTCCTTGCCTATGCCTGGCATCTTGATGCGGCTGTGCCGCATAGGGGCTTCGCCCGCCAATTCGGAGGAGCTCAGCCAAGCTCCTTCACCTGTGTCAGGCATCTTGATGCGGCTGTGCCGCATAGGGGTTTCGCCCGCCCTGCGGGCTGTGGCGAGTGACT